>JASEHK010000170.1 GCA_030018875.1 Endomicrobiia bacterium
GTCGGAGCAACTACAATTCTTTCTTTTGTCACAGAACATATTGCGTTTGTATTAGATGTCATTCCCGCGCCACGCCCCGCCGCAGGCGAGGCTCCGTAAATACGGGTCCGTGGGAAAGTGGGAATCCAGAAAAATAGATTCCCGATAATCTCCCGCCTGGGCGGGACGGGACGGGAATGACAGACGACTTCTGACGGCTAAACTATTACAAAAATAAAGGCGTCAAAAAATATGGGCAAACGTCATTCAGAGAAAAAATCCGCCAAAATTTCAGGATTCAAAGTTGGCGCCGCTCCGCCGTTGTTCAGGGTATCTCCGGCGGCCGTCGCGGTGATTTTTACGGCGACGTCATTTCTGATACTTCGCGGATATTTCGACTTGTTTCCGTCGCCGTTTTCGCCGGTGGGGCTTTTTGCCGGGGTCGAGTTTAACGCGGCGCCGTCGAGGATTTTCGAGCATTTTATCTCCATACTATGCGCGCTTGCAGTGTTCCTTGCCGCATTCGGCGCCGGCTCGGCGCTTCTTAAAGTTTTCAAGTTACAAATGCCGCCCGACGAAAAAAACGTTTTTTCCCTGTCGTCGGGATTAGGGGTTCTGGCTCTTGCGGTATTCGCGCTCGGGCACACGGGTCTCTTGAGTATATGGCCGATGGCTGTCCTGACGGGGGCTCTGTCGCTCGTCGGTATTGCCGAGTTCATCTCGCGCCGCGCTGCGGATGTGGCGGCGACCTCTTTGATATCGCCGACCAGTGCGCCGTCCGGCGAAAATCTTCGCAACGAAAAAATAGGACTCGCCGGTTATTGCGCTCTTGGAGTAATTCTTGCCGCCGCCGTCGTCAATCTGCTCGGAGCGCTCACGCCCGAAACGTTTTACGATTCGCAGCAGTATCAACTCGGTCTGCCCGCTCAATGGCTTCTGAACCGCTCCATCAAATCCGACGTCTACACGCCCGCTTCTTTCTTTCCGATGAACGTCAACATGCTTTTTACGCTCGCCATGTCCTTCGGCGGCGACATTGCGGCAAAGATAACGCATTGGTTGTGCGGGGTTCTTGTATCTTATTCGGTGTATGTTTTCTGCCGCCGGCGATGGTCGGAAAACGCGGGGATTTTTGCCGCGCTGATATTCTACGCGAGTCCCGCGGTTATGGCGGTTTCGTGGAAGACGGCCGTTGAGATGGGCATTGCGGTTTTCGGGTTCGCATCTTTTTTCGCCGCTACAAAATATCGCGAAACTTCCGCCGGAAGATGGCTGATTCTCTCCGGTGTTTTGTGCGGGTTCGCCATCGGAGGGAAATACACGGCCATTCTTTATTGCTGGTTCCCCATGGCTCTGATGCTGGCCACGCGATTTTTGTGGGAGCCGGGTAAAACCACATTCCGGCTCTGCGCCCGCGACATCGCGGTTTTTTCTCTCGCGGCTTTTCTGGCTTGCTTGCCGTATCTTGCCAGAAATGTCATTGCGTCCGGCAATCCCGTCTTTCCTTTCTTCGAGGACAAAATAGGTTTTTTGCGTCTGCGTTTCACGGGGCGTCTCGAAGATCCCGGGCGTCCACCGGTTACTTTCGTCAACTATTTATTTTTCTTATGGCCGCTTACCATGGGCGTTTTTTACGAGGGGTATCCCGGCGCGGTTTTTTTGTGTCTCGTCCCGCTTGTTTTTCTTGTGCGCCCGGGAGATAAACCGGCAACGACCTCGGCGTGGATTTATGTATTTTCCGGCATAGCGGCTTGGGCGACGGTCGGAAGGTTTTATTTGAGGTATTTTGTGCCTGCGCTGCCCGTCGTCGCGGTGGCTTTCGCCTATTATCTGTCGCGCGCCCGCGCCGCATCGTCTCTCGGAAAATTGGCGGCGGCCGTCGTCATTTATCTTTCGGTTTCCAACATAGTATTCGCCGCGCGCATTTTGCGCTCATCTCAGGACCCCGTCCGATATGTTTTCGGAGGGATGAGCCGCCGCGACTATCTGTCCACGCAAAGGCAGAGTTATCCCGCGCCTTATTATCAGTCAGTGGCGTGGCTCAATGAAAATCTTCCGAGCGAATCGGGGATAATGTTTATGGGCGAGACGCGGGGCCTTTTCACCGAAAGAAAGCACAAGACCTCAAGCGCGCCTGATTCGTGGTGGTTTATCGAGACGCTGCAGAAATGCCGCGACGCGGCGGAGTACGCAAAGGCGCTGAAGGACGCCGGTATGACGCACATACTGTTTAACGCTCCCGAGGCCAAACGTCTGCGGGGCTACGATATGTTTTATTTCGACGCTCGGACATTGGGGATATTCGACGATTTTTGGAGGAAGCACGTCAGAGAGATTTATTCCGAGGCGGCGGACATTCAGTCGCCGGAACACGATATCGTTTCCATGCGCCGCCAGCAGCCGGCGTGGTGGTCGCGCTATGCGTCCGATCCCCAAAACCGCGTTTTCGTTTACGCAATCCTCGACGACCCGGTGGCTTCGGCGTTGCCGGCCCCGCCTAATCCCGCGTTGTCCAAAGAGTTTTATTCCGAATCAAGATGGAATATGATATTCTATAAAGCCGAGTCTCTATCGGCCGACGGGAGGCGATAAAAGGCGCGTCCGCATTGCGCCGTCCGAATTATGAAATACTTTAAAATACTCGCCGGACTCGCCGTAAGCGCGGTTTGTCTGTGGCTGGCATTTCGCAACATTCACATGGGCGAGGTAATGCGCGTGATAATGGGCGCAAATCTGCCTCTGATAGGATTGTCATTAGTCGTGGCCATGATCGGTTTCGCTTTCAGATGTCTGAGGTGGCAAATAATCGGCCGCGAAAAATACGAGTCCGTGGAGTGGAAGGTCTTCTTTAAGGCCGCGAGCATGGGGCTTATGCTCAATACTTTCGTGCCTATGAGAGGCGGCGACATCTTTCAGGCCTACGTGCTCGGTAAAAAGGCCGGCGTTTCAAAGAGTTACGCTTTGTCCACCGTCCTGCTCGAGCGGCTGATAGACCTCGGCCCTCCGGTTTTGATAATAGTGGTAAGTTCCGTTTTCATAGCATTGCCCGATATGATTACGCTTCCGAGGATATTCGCCGTCGTCGGAGCCGGCTTTCTGGTTTTGGGCGCGCTCGCGCTTTTCGGCCGCCGCATAGCGGGGATGTTCGACGCTTTTCTGGCCGCCCATCACGCCGGGAAAATCCGCGCGCTGATGGACAATTTTCTTTCGGGTCTCGAGCTTATCAAAGAGCCGAAGACTCTGGCCAAAGTCTCGGGACTTACGGCGCTGATGTGGTCGCTTTCGTGCGTAAGCACGTATTTGATTCTCGAATCGCTCGGCATCGGATTACCTTTCTTTGCCGCGTTCACCGTGACGGCCGTTACGGTTATAAGCGTGGCCATTCCGTCTTCCCCGGGTTATGTCGGTATTTGGGAGTTCTTCGCGATGATGGCGCTGGGTATTTTCGGGATAGACAAAAATATCGCCGCCGGTTTCGCCGTCGTGTATCATTTTCTGGCCCTCCTGCCCATAACCGTCCTTGGACTTTATTTTCTTCTCAGGGACTTACAGTCCTTCCGCGCCGCCGGCAAAGAATAAACAACCCTTAAAAAAACCCCTGTCAAGTCATCAAGAAATGTAACCCTGATACGACGAGTTGAGTCACTTAAAGGTGATAAAGTGACAAAGTGACAAGGTGACAAAAACAACTCTTTCACCCTTTTACTCTTTTACCTTTTCACCTTTTCACCCTTTTTACTTTATCG
>JASEHK010000171.1 GCA_030018875.1 Endomicrobiia bacterium
GAACGCGTCGCCGAAAACGCCCGCGCGCGCGCCTCGGCGTATCGAGAGAGTTTCAAGACCGCCGGCGAAGCTTTGAGCAAAAAAACAGGCGGCTATGACAGCCGCCGCGCCCGCCGATTTTAATACGCGCATGGTTTTTGTGAGTGATGACATCGTCATCTGTCGAGTATGGCCATTCTTCTGTTGACTCTGGTTTTATCGTTTTCGTCGTAAAGGTTGACTATGTATATTCCGCGTTTCAGTCTTGAGCCGTTGATGTCGTTGCCGTTCCACTCGACGACGTAATAAGCGTTTTTGGGGACTATGAACTCGGGCCAGTCCATAACAAGTTCGCCCGTCATCGAGAATACGCGCAACTTAACGGTTCTGTCGCGGTCGAACGCGGCGGCCACGAGATGCGCGACCCTGCCCGGTTTCAAAGGATTGTTGTAATCTATTCTTATGTCCATCGTCGGCGCGGACGGGGTTTGCGCGGCCGCTATCGTGTGAAAATATCCCAGGGCCGTCGCCGTGGAGCCTCTGTCGCCGTACGCCTGAACGCCCCAGTAGTAGGTCGTCGCGGTTTCCAGAGATTCGCCGGCATAGGATATTTTTATTAAATCGTATCGCGCCAGACGCGTCATATTGGCAGGCGACGTTGAATCCGCGACCGACCATAGAAAAATAGTCGTTCCTCCGTCGAGCGGAGAGGTTGCGACCCCGACGACAAAAGATGTCACGATTTCGCTGCCTGCCATCCCCCATGAAAAAATGGGCTTTCGCGCGAGCGCTTCCACGCGCGCTATTACGCGGGGATTGTTGTAAACGCCGTCAACTTGATTCGACTCGGCGTATATCTCAAGCGTCGCGCGGGCCGTGGCGGCGGAAAGTAAAACCGCGAACAATGCCGCGGCGGCGACCCTCGTGGCGGACATTATAATTCTTCGTCGGATAAATGGCATAAAGTTATTTTATAAAATACCTTTCCGTCAAAACAAATTATTTTGTAAAATCCCATTGTTATGAGAGTGTTTTTCGAGCTTTTATTCAGAGTATTCGTATATATTTTCGCGGGGGCTCTATCTGCCCGTCTGATATCTTTGTCAGCCGGCCGCCCAAAAAAAGAAGAAACCAAAGAGCGCGTGTCGGGCGCGGTTGTTTACCTGGCGACGGCGGAGCGGTTTTTCGTCGGGGTCGTTTATTATTTCATCGTTCCGGCGTTCATAGTTTTTTCTCTTGTGCAGGTCACGGCGACATTTGCCGTCATATGGCGAATGGCAGCCTCTGCGTTTTTTGTTTTTTTCGCGGGCTTTGCGGCGGCGGGCGTTTTCGCGCGCGTTAGCGGACGGGAATATCGGGACGTTGTTCTGCCCATTGCCGTAATGAACTCGGCTTATCTGGCCATTCCGGTAAATACGATTCTCTTCGGTGCCGCCGGCGCGTTCTGGTCGGTGATTTACAATGTCTCCGTTACAATCGTTCACTTTACTCTCGGCGCGATGGTCGTTAAACGTAAAAATAAAAAAGAAAATCTCCTCGGAACACGTTTTATACCGTTGGAACTGCCGGCTTTGTGGGCGCTGGCGGCGGGCGTTTTGATAAAATGGTTTTTGGCGGATTCCGCAGCCGCCGATTTTATGAGAAATATTTATCCGACGATGTCCGCGGCAACGCTGCCTATGATGCTTTTTTTTGTCGGTATGAAGACCGCCCGAATGAAATTTGCGGCATGGCGTTTGGCGGCGTGGGGAGTGCCCATCAGAATTTTCGGCGGATTTTTGGGCGGCCTCGCCGCCGCGCGGATATTCGGACTGGAAGGCGCCGCTGCGGCCGTCTGCGTTATGAGTTCTTCGATGCCGAGCGCTGTCAACGCCTACATACTCGCCAGCAAGTTTAAGGCCGACGAGGACTTCGCCGCGTCCATGGTTCTCGGCGGCACTGTATTAAGCGCCGTCACTGCCCCGTTGGTGGCCGCGTTCGTCGGCTGGGTCGGTTGGCGGTAAGTAAAAATATATTGAGTTTATTTACGCGAAACTCAATACACTCGCTGCAAAACAAAAACGCCCCGACGTTACGTCGGGGCGTTATATTTTTTTGATATTTCAAAAAAGCTACGGCGTCCCTATCCGTGGCGTTTGCGAACCTCCGCGTCCATATCTATCACTTTGTCGGTTTCGCCGGCATTCATCACGCAGTTTCCTTCGAAGACGGCCCCCTCTCCTATCGTCAGAAGCGCCGTATGTATGTCGCCGTAAACCTGCGACTTGGCAAGTATTTCAAGGGATTGCTGGGCCGTTACGTTTCCGGATACTTTGCCGCCTATTACGATTATTTTTGCGATTACATCTCCCGCGACAACTCCGTGGTCGCCTATGACCACGCCCACGGCATCAGTCACGTTGCCTTCGAGTTTTCCGTCAATGCGCACCGCGCCTTTAGTTTTAAGGTTTCCCTGAAATACGGAGTCCTGGCCGATTATGGTCTCAAGTTTCCCCATATTATGGACTTCTTTTTTAGAGAACATATTGGTTCCTCCCGCAGGGTATTTTTTGAAAATCCGCGCCGCGCTGCTACCGGGCGTTACCTTTTCCGCGCGAAGTAATTGTCCGGGTCCAAAAAGCGCGCGGGGTTGATGGATTTGTCGTTAAACCTGACTTCGTAATGGAGATGGTATCCGGTCGAAGTGCCGCTGTCTCCGACGAGCCCGACGACTGATCCTCGTTCCACGTCGTCGCCGTTCTTGCAGAGGATTTTATTGAGGTGAGCGTAAAAAGTGCGGTAGTTGAAACCGTGTTCTATTATGACAAGGTTGCCGTAGCCCTCGGCCCAGCCCGTGTAAATCGCGCGTCCCGCGGCCGTCGCGCTCACAGGAGTGTCTCTTGCGGCGGATATATCAATACCCGAATGTAACTCGTAGCTGCCGTAAACGGGATGTACGCGAAAGCCGTATCCGGAAGTGATACGCCCCTCGACAGGGCGCATATTGGGCGTAGCCGAATAAAGAGCGCGTTGATAATCCAGATTTTCGAAGACCTCGTTGATGCTCTCAAGACGGGAGCGCGAGATGCGTTTTATTTTTTGTGTCTGTTCAAAAAGAAAATCCGGAGTGACTTCAAGTTGTCCGGACAGGTACTTTTCCAGATTCTTGGATTCCTCGGGAGTCGGTCCGCCCGCGCCCGTTTCAGCGACAATCGCCTTTTTTGTTTTAAGTTCGAGCAGTTCGCGCAGGCGGTTGTCGTTTTCTTTGACCTGATCCAAATATTTTCTGGATTCGTTCAACTGTTTTGATAAAAGCGACATTCTGAAACGAAGAAGATTATGTTCGGTTTTTACGCGCCAGTAGTCAATGTGTTTGCTCGAAAGATAGCCCGCCCATACGGTAATGCCGGTCCATAAAACGAAGAGAAAAAGCAGGAAAGAAACGGTGAAACTCGCGCGCAGCGGTTTCAATCGCGAGTGCGGTATGAGCATTATAGTGAAATGCCGCCTGAGTTCTTTTTTTACCCAGTCGGACAGACGGTTGGACATAGGGTCTAATATATACCAAAAAAGGGCGGATAAGTCAAGGAGTTTTTCTCTTTTTGAGGGAAACAGATGGGGGATTAACGACAACGACAAAGGCGGGAAGTGGGGAGTAGGAAGTGGGAAGTGGGAGGTAGAAGTGTGAAGGGTAAAAGGTGAAGGGTTAAGGGTTAAAGGTTAAGGGTGAAAGGGTGGAAAAAAACAACGGCG
>JASEHK010000172.1 GCA_030018875.1 Endomicrobiia bacterium
TTCCCCCGTATCAAGTACGGGGCATGCTCAGTCAAGCACGGAATGACAAGCGGGGTGGAAATGACAAAGTGGGCGGGAATGACAGTATGGTGAGAAAACGCGGAGAAATATGAAAATCAAAAAAGATTTGGTTGAAAAAATATTCGCCCGAGGCGACGCCCAAGCGCCGCTTGAAGCGTGCGGGTATCTCGTCGGGCGCGCCTTGTCGGCAGACAGGCGCGGCGGAGTCGTCGAGAAAGATTTTCCGATGAGAAATACCGACAAGAGCGCAGAGCATTTTACGATGGACACCAAGGAGCAGTTCGACGCAATGCGTCGGGCCAGAGATGCGGGGCTTGAAATCTTGGCCGTTTATCACACTCATCCCGCCACGCCCGCCCGTCCGTCGGAAGAAGATATACGGCTGGCCTACGACCCCGGCATAGTTTATGTAATAGCGTCTCTTGCCGAAGGCGTCCGCTCGATAAAGGCGTTTCGTATCGTCGGCGGCAAGGCGCGGGAAGAGAGATTGGTAATCGAGGATGAAAAAAGGGTATAAAAATAGATATGAGTGAAAAACCGGCGCGCGAACTGTGGGGCGATTTGGCGGCGCTTAAAAAAATAGGAATGGTTCAGCAAAAGCAAAAAGAATATTTTGCCCTGCGCCTCCGCGCCGTCGGCGGCGATTTAACGAGCGCTCAATTGCGCAAAATAGTCGAAGTGGCCGACAAGTACGGCAGAGGAGAATTGCATCTTTCGACTAGGCAGGGCATCGAGATTCACAATGTGCATCACACCGATATAGAGAATGCCCGCAAGGAACTTGAGACGGCCGGAGTATATATGGGCGCCTGCGGGCCAAGAGTAAGGATAATAGTCGCCTGCCCCGGAAACTCCACATGCAGATGGGGCATTATAGACACAAAAACGCCGGCCAAAGAACTTGATTCAAAATATTTCAGGGAGGACACGCCGCACAAGTTTAAACTCGCCGTGACCGGCTGTCCGCATAATTGCGCCAAGGCCACGGAGAATGACATAGGCGTAATGGGCGCGATTCTGCCGGCGTGGCGCGGCGATGCGTGCACGGATTGCGGCCTTTGCGTGAGCATCTGCCCCACTAACGCAATCGAAAAACGCCCGCTTCCCGACGGAAAATCCCGATATGTTTTGCTGGAGGACAAGTGCATAAACTGCAGTATCTGCACCTCGTCCTGCCCCGCCGATTCATGGGTCGTCGAAAAGAGAGGATACAACCTATTTATCGGCGGAACTATGGGGAAAATACCGCGGCTCGGGACTATCTTAAAAAAACTGCTCGACAAACCCGAATTAGACACGCTTATAGAAAGATCGTTGCGCTATTATCAGAAAAACGGCAGAAAAAAAGAGAGATTCGGACATATGCTCGACCGACTTGGCGCGGCTCAAGTAAAACAGGAGATACTCGATGGAGTTTGACATAAAGAAAAAGTTGGACCTTCGCAATGTTTCATGTCCGATGAACTTCGTCAAAACGAAAGTGGCTCTGGACTCTCTTCAAAAAGACGAACTGCTCGAAGTTATTTTGGACGAAGGCGACGCGATGCTTAATGTGCCTCGCAGCGTCAAGGAAGAGGGTCATCAAGTGGTCAAGGTCGAAAATATGGGGACAGCGTTCATGGTCGTAATAAAAAAGGGTTGAGATATGATAGAACAAAGAAAGAGGAGCGTCTTAAAGGCGGTTTCACATCGGGCCATAAGCACTTTATACACGACCGCCATTTCTTTTGTCATCACGGGAAAAATATCCGTGGCGGTCTCCATAGGACTGGTCGAGATATTTACGAAACCGCTTTTATATTATATTCACGAACGCGCCTGGAACAAAGTAAAGTTCGGCCGCAAAAAAGACATAGAATATACCATATGAGTTATGAAAAAGCGGATATGAATAAAAAAGATATCGAATCGTTGCGGAACGAAGTGAAAAACAAATCCGCCGACGAGACAGTCCGCTGGGCGACAAGCGCTTTCGGCGCGGATTTTGTCGCTCTGGCTTCGAGTTTCGGCGCGGAAGACCAGGCGCTTACCGATATGCTGATTAAATCCGGAGCCCGCAAGAATATTTTCACCCTCGATACCGGACATCTGCCGCGCGAGACGCTCGATGCGCTCGAAGCGACGCAAAAACATTACGCGATAATTATCGAAGTCCTCCGCCCCGCCGCGGTTGCCGTCGAGGAAATGGTAAAACTCCACGGCCCCGACCTTTTTTACGAGAGCGTCGAAAAAAGAAAACTCTGCTGCCGCGTCAGAAAAGTCGAGC
Organism: Endomicrobiia bacterium; assembly: GCA_030018875.1. Taxonomy (GTDB): domain Bacteria; phylum Elusimicrobiota; class Endomicrobiia; order PHAN01; family PHAN01; genus PHAN01. The sequence goes on from JASEHK010000172.1 coordinate 2,288, forward strand.
CGCTCGAAAAAAAACTGAAGCATCTGAAAGCGTGGATTTGCGGGTTGAGAAGAGAGCAATCCGCCGTCAGAGAGCAGGTTCAAAAAATAGAGTGGGACGAATCTTTCGGATTGTTCAAAATCAATCCGCTGGCCGACTGGACGACCTCCGAGGTCTGGGATTACATCCAAAAAAACAATGTCCCTTACAATAAACTTCACGACAAGGGCTATCCGAGCATAGGGTGCGCTCCGTGCACGAGGGCTGTGAAGCCCGGCGAGGATATTCGCGCCGGGCGGTGGTGGTGGGAGCGGGCTGATGGTGGAAACAAGGAATGCGGACTGCACGCGAAATCGGAAGCGCCCGTCGGGAACGTCGAAAATAAATCGGAGTGATTCAATGGATAATTTAGACAGATTGGAAGCGCAGAGCGTCTATATTTTTAGAGAGGCATACAGGGATTTCAAGAATCTATGTATGCTGTGGTCCGTCGGCAAGGACTCCACCGTGCTGTTGTGGCTCGCCAGAAAGGCCTTTTTCGGCCACGTGCCGCTCCCGCTCGTTCACATTGACACTCACTATAAGATACCGGAGATGATAGAATACAGAGACCGCCTGGCCATCGAGTGGGGTTTGGATATGATTTACGGAGAAAACAAAGCCGCGCTCGACGCGGAATTGACTTTCCCCGACGGAAAAGTTGACCGCATAACCTGCTGCAAAAACCTCAAAAGCGAGGCGCTCAAACACACTCTCTCCGGCGATTGGCCGCGATATCGCATGGACCACACTCTGAAAAAATACGCGCTCGACGCGAACGCGGAACCCTACAGCGGCGTAATCGCGGGCGTGCGCGCGGACGAGGAGGGCAGCCGTTCCAAGGAAAGATATTTTTCGCCACGCGACAAAAATAACGAGTGGGACGTAGGCGACCAGCCGCCGGAGTTCTGGAACCAGTTCAAGACGGACTTCGCGCCCGGCACTCACGTGCGCATTCATCCGTTGCTTGATTGGACGGAACTCAACATCTGGGAATATATAGACAGAGAAAAAATACCGACAGTGTCATTGTATTTCGACAGAGGCGACGGCAAGCGTTATCGCTCGCTCGGTTGCTGGCCGTGCACGACGCCCGTGGAATCGCGGGCGCGAACGCCCAAAGACATCGTCGAGGAATTGCGCGCCGGAAAATTTTCCAACATAGCGGAACGCTCTGGCAGAGAGCAGGACAAAGAAGACGGCGGCGGCCTTGAAACCCTTCGCCGCGACGGATATATGTAGGATTTATTGGTTGAAGTATAAAAATATTCCGTCCTATTTGTCATACCCGCATGTCTTGAGCGGGTATCCATTGGGAGTATTTATCGGGGATCCACCCAAAATGTCATTCCCGCCACCGCATTCTGCGGGGTCCCGCCAAAGGCGGTGAAATG
>JASEHK010000173.1 GCA_030018875.1 Endomicrobiia bacterium
GGAATACATAATCATCAAATCCGCCTATGGCGCCGCTTGCCGCGCTTTAATCGCCCGCCGCCGAGAAAATCTTCCCGCCGGTCATTGACGGGGACCTGTCAAGCCATCAAGAAAAACGCGCCCTTTCCCGCGGGCTTGATTTTTGTTCAAGATTTTTGTTTAATGTAAATGCTCTTCGGGGCAGGGTGAAAGTCCCTATCGGTGGTAAAGCCCACGTGTCCCGACGTAACGTCGGGGCTGAATCCGTGAATCGCGCAGGCCTTAAATCGCGCGAAGATTCGGATGCCGACGGTAAAAGTCCGGATGTAAGAAGAGCGATAGGCCGTCCGCCGCGCGAAAATTGCGGCGCGGTCGCCGCGTCGTAGACGTCTTGGTTTCGCCGATGAGTTTGTTAGTTATGGCGGAAGCGGCGTCCTGATGCGCAATCCCCGAAGAGAAATCTTCGGTTTTTTTATTTTACGAAGTTTTCTTTTGACGCGAATATGAATAACTCCGACGAAAAATACATGAAAATGGCGCTTTCTCTTGCGCGCCGAGGCGCCGGCTCGGTCGCCCCGAATCCGATGGTCGGCTGCGTCATCGTAAAAAACGACCGCGTCGTCGCGCGGGGTTATCATCGCTTTTTCGGCGGGCCACACGCCGAGGCCGACGCGATAGGTATATTGTCCGTATCTTCCGAAGGTAAAAGCGCCCGGGCGAAATCCATATCGGCGAAACTCTGCGGAGCTACGCTCTACGTCAATCTGGAACCTTGCCGCCATACGAACAAAAAGACCCCGCCGTGCATTCCTCTGATAATAAAAAGCGGCGTGAAAAAAGTCGTCGCCGGAATGAAAGACCCCAATTCCGCGGTCTCCGGACGCGGTCTCGCTGATTTGCGGCGGGCGGGGATAAAAACCGTTTGCGGGGTTTTTGAGGGCAAGTGCCGCGAGTTGAATAAAGTTTACGTCAAAAATATTTCGTGCGTCCTGCCTTACGTTATAATAAAAACCGCCATGACTCTCGACGGTAAAATAGCCGCCGCGTCGGGCGATTCCAAGTGGATATCGTCGGATGCGTCCCGCAGGATGGTTCACGGTCTTCGCGCGACGTTCGACGCGGTATTGGTCGGCGCGGGCGCCGTCATCGAGGACGATCCGAGGCTTACCGCCAGAATTGCCGCCGGACGAATCGCTTCGGGTAAGAATCCGGTTCGCGTTGTGATAGACCCGTCGGGACGCTCGCCGGCGGGCTCAAGAATTTTCGATTCTGAAGCGCGCACTATGGTCGTTACAACCGCCGACGGAGCGAGATGTTTTTCTAAAATGCGCCGGCGCCTCAATTTGCGCGTCGGGTCGGCAGAGTTCATCATTCTTGAAAAACGCGCTCGCGGCGGTTTTGATTTCAAAGAGATAATGAAAGAACTTTTTAGGCGAGGCATAAAAAGCGTTCTTGTGGAGGGCGGAGGCGAGACCAACTGGGGAGCCGTGAAATCCGGCGTCGCGGACGAGTATCTTTTTTTCGTCGCGCCCAAGATAATCGGCGGACGCGGCGCGAAGTCGCCCGTCGAGGGCGAGGGCTTCGATAAGATAGCGTCTTCGATCAAACTTACGATAAAAAAAATATTCCGTTCGGGCGGAGATATAGTGATAACCGCCGTTCCGGCCGACGGTAAAAGCGAGGGCGGATTATGAACGAAAACGAAATACAGGCCTATCTTGAAAAACGCCTTAAGGAAACCGCTGATTGGATAAACAACGCCGTGAGGAGCCGGTTTTTGGCGATGTCGCAGGCTTGCGATTCTTCGTCGCCGGTGGAGAAGTTTCTTCTCGTCGAGATGCTCATAGGGCTGCCCGAAGAGGTCGCGATAGTTCCGCAGAAGGACATTTCGGGGCTCGGATTTCCGTGCAGAGTGGATTTTCTTCTGGTGCTTCCCTACACGAAGAAATCCGTGATTGTCGAGTGTGACGGCGAGCGTCATCAGAAAGACCCCAAGGCTGTCAAGGACGACAAAAAGCGCGACCGCAAACTTTTGCTGTCCGGAATTCCGGTTTTGAGGTTTACCACCGACGAGATAATTTATCACGCCGAGGATGTCGTGCACGAATTGCGCCGCGCGATAGATTTGTTCGACAGATAGGATTGCGAGTCCTGCTTGAAAAAATAAAATGTTCACGGGAATAATAGAATATATCGGAACAATAAAGTCCGTCTCACGGGGGCGCATTGTCGTCGGAACGCGGCTCGAAGATATAGCCGCCGGCGACAGCGTGGCCGTGGACGGCGTTTGCCTGACGGCGAGATCCGTCGAGATATCCGGCGCCGTGACATTCGACGTCTCGCCCGAAACTTTGTCGCGCACCGCGCTCGGGTCGCTTTCCGTCGGCGACAGGGTGAATGTCGAGCGGGCAGTCAGAGCCGGCGGACGGCTGGGCGGTCATATCGTAAGCGGTCACGTGGACACTCTGGGAAAAGTCAGGTCGGTGCGCAAAGACGGCGGGTTCATCGAGGCGGTATTTGCCGCGCCGACGAGATACATCGTCGAAAAAGGCTCCGTGGCCGTCAACGGAGTCAGCCTTACCGTCGCCTCGCTCGACGATGCCCGCCGGGAGTTCCGGGTCGCCATCGTGCCGCACACGCTCGCAGGCACCACGCTTGGCGCGCTTGCCGCGGGGTCTTCCGTCAACATAGAATACGACTTCGTCGCGAAGTATCTGGAGAAATACGCCGGAAAATACGGCTCATCCGCCCCGCCGTCGCGCCCGTCGAATATAACGAAGGAGAAACTCAAAAATGCCGGTTTCTGAAAAGACAAAAAAATTCGCCTCGATACCCGAGGCCGTAGCCGAAATAAAAAAAGGCCGTCTGCTGATAGTCGTTGACGACCCGTCCAGAGAAAACGAGGGCGACCTCGTCTGCGCGGCATCCCGCGCCGACGCAGCCGCCATAAATTTTATGGCGAAGCACGGGCGCGGACTCGTCTGCGTTCCGATGCTTGCCGACAGACTCTCTAAGCTTAATCTCGACACCATGGTCGAGAATCCCGGGGAACTCAGAGACGCGGCCTTCACCGTTTCCGTGGACGCCCGCAAAGGCGTCAGCACGGGCATTTCCGCCCATGACCGCGCCTCGACAGTTCGCGCGCTCATCTCCGAAAGAACCTCTCCCGACGATCTCGTCAGACCCGGCCACATATTCCCGCTCAAATACCGCGACGGCGGAGCGCTTGTGCGCGCCGGCCACACCGAGGCGTCCGTCGATCTTGCCTGTATGGCGGGGCTTTATCCGGCCGGAGTAATCTGCGAGATAATGAACGACGACGGCACTATGGCGCGACTGCCCCAGCTTTTGAAGTTCGCGCGCCGCCACCGTCTTAAAATCATAACGATATCGGATCTCATAGAATATCGCCGCCGCACGGAAAAATTGGTCAGCAAGCTCATAACCGTAAAATTGCCGACGAGATACGGCGACTTCAAACTTCATCTTTATGAGGACACCGTTCTCAAGGAACATCACATAGCGCTGGTCAAGGGCGATATCTCCGACGGAAAAAACATTCTCGCGCGCGTGCATTCGTCGTGCGTGACCGGCGACATATTCCATTCCCTCAGATGCGATTGCGG
>JASEHK010000174.1 GCA_030018875.1 Endomicrobiia bacterium
CTTTTTATTTCGTCCCAATTGGCTATTATTTCTTTTACGGAGCCGACTTTGCGACGAGCAAACACGTGAGGATGCCGCCGCCTGAGTTTCGCGTCGAGATTTTTTATAACGTCGTCTATCGTGAACTTTCCGTTTTTCTCGGCGATAGCGGCGTGAAACATCACCTGAAGAAGCACATCGCCGAGTTCATCTTTGATGTTTGAGGCGCGGCCGGAGCGCACGGCGGCCGCGAACTCGACCGTCTCCTCGCGAAGATATTTGATAAGGGACGAGTGGGTCTGTTTTCTGTCCCACGCGCATCCCGACGGAGAATTTAATTTTCTGAATACCGCGCGCAGACGGTCAAAGTTTTTAGACATTGGATTAACGGAAGAAATCTTAAATCAATGTTTGAAATGCCTCACACCCGTAAAAACCATCGCTATTGCGGCGTCGTCACACGCCTTGACGGAATCCGCGTCTCTGATTGACCCGCCAGGCTGTATTATCGCCGACACGCCGGCCGACGCGGCCTCGCGGGCGATGTCGTCGAAAGGCAAAAATGCGTCCGACGCCAGAACTATTTTTTCTCCGACAGCCGCGACGGAGCGCGCGCGCATCTTGCCGAGAGCGGCATGGAAAGCGTCTATCCTTGAAACGCATCCGGAGCCGACGCCCAGAGTCCGCAAACCGGCGGCGAGCGCGACGGCGTTGGACTTGGAGTGCTTGGCGACGGACGCGGCGAAAGCGAGGGACTTCATTTCCTCGACGGAAGGTCGTTTCTTCGTGACAACTTTGAAGCCGTCGGCGGAGCCGTGGTCGGACGTCTGGGCGAGCACTCCGCCGAAGGCGCTTCTTATTTCGAAACGCGGCGCCGGCGACCGGCGCGGCGTTTTCAAAATCAAAAGATTTTTTTTCTTTCGCAATATCTCCAGCGCCTCCCCGCTGAAGTCCGGAGCGGCCACGACGTCGGTGAACACTTTAATTATCTCGGAGGATGCAGCGGCGTCCAAAGCAGTTCCGAAAACCACCGCTCCGCCGAAGGCCGACACGGGATCGGTCGAGAAAGCCGAGCGATACGCCTCGACGGCTGTGCGCGCCGAGGCCGCGCCGCAGGGATTGGTGTGCTTGATGACGACACAGGAAGCCTTGCCGCGCTCGCCGTTTAAGTCGAGCAGGTCGCCCACAAGAGAAAACCCCGCGAAAACGTCGAGCAGATTATTGTAAGACACCTCTTCGCCGCCGAGGCGCTCCGGCCAAAAAGATTCGCCCAGCGACGGACAAGAATAAAACGTAGCGGACTGGTGCGGATTTTCGCCGTAACGCAAAGACCCTGCGAACTTGAGCGGCACTGTCTTGGTCATACTTGCGAGCGCGGCATTTTCGTCGGGCGACAGGCGACAGGATATCAGCGCGTCGTAATAAGCCGAGGCCGAGAAGGCCTTCGCGGCGAGGCGGCGACGGAAATCCAAAGTGTTTCCGCCGCGGCGGGACAGTGCGTCGAGCACCGGCGCGTAGTCTTCGCCCGACGACACGGCCAGCACTCTGGCGTAATTCTTCGCGGCGGCTCTTAACATCGCCACACCGCCGACGTCTATGTGGTCGGCGGCGACGGACGCAGAGGCCGCAATGCCCCGCGATTTTGACTCGAAAGGATAAAAGTTCACGACCACTATGTCTATGGGCGCGATGCCGTATTTTTTTATCTCGGCGAGATGTTCGTGCCCGGCGGCCAGCACACCCGCAAAAACGGCGGGATGAAGAGTTTTTACTCTTCCTGAAAGCATTTCGGAAAATCCCGTCAAACAGGACACATCGCGGACGGCCATTCCCATCTTGGACAAGAAAGCGGCCGTCCCCGACGTGGCGACTATGTCATAGCCCGCTTTCGCGAGTCCGCGGACGAAATCGGCAAGTCCGGTCTTGTCGCTTACGCTTACGACGGCAATCTTTTTCTTTTTCCCCTTCATAGATTGGGTCATGACTATGTTATTTCCTCGTCGGAAACTTGGCCCGCCGCCTTGAGAATCTTCGAGACTACGTCCCAGGAATATCCGCGCCGAGCCAGAAGCCCCGCCAGACGCGCCGCGGTATTATCTCCCCTGATATTTCGAGGCATTTTCCGTCGGACAAGCGCTTGCGCGGCCTTAAACTCTTCGGCGAACGTTTGTTTGAGTCCGATGGAAACGCGGTCGGCGAGTTCGCGGGCGATGCCTTTTTTTATGAGTTCCAACCGCGCGAGCCGCAACGCGCGGCCCGACGCCATACGGCTCTTCGCGTAAGAGCGCGCGAACTTCTCGTCGTTGACATAGCCGTATTCTTCGAGCTTCTCAAGCGCCGCAAGTATATCTTCCGGCGAATACTTTTTTTTCTCAAGCCGCCCGGTTATCTCCTTGCGCGTCCGGTCACGCAGGGCCAGCAGTTTCAAAGCGTAGTCGAAGGCCTCGGGTCGCGGTTTCATTTGTGGAAGGTATTGCGGCTCAAATGACCACCAATTCGTATTTTCTCTCTCCCAGTCCCAGTCTCTCGGCGCAGTCGAGTTGCGCCGTCGAGTCTATTGACGGGAAAATATGCCTGAAAAAATCTTGACCGAATTCTTTATTCACGGCTTCGGCGCAGGCGACGTCGAGAGCCACGGGATCGGTCGAGGCCGCGAGGCCTATCTCGTCGAAAAAAGGTTTTTCCTTCGTGGCGTAACAATCGCAGAACTTCGTGACGTGATTTATGAAGTTGACGTAAAGACATTTTTTATTTTTGAGCGCGCCGTAGGCGTATTCCATCATTTTTTCCTGCACCTCGGCGGCGGCGGCGTTCCATGGGATACTGAAAACATCGGACGGGCAGGACAAAATACATTCGCCGCAACCCACGCATTGCGACGAATCAAGGACTATAAATCCGTCGCCAGGGGAAAGTTCCAGCGCCTTTGAAGGGCACCACGGCACGCACGAGGCGCAACCTGTGCAGGACTCGCGTTTCACCGACGGCACTACCGAGTTATGCTGTTTGTATTTTCCCTCGCGGGTGGCGCATCCCATCCCCGCATTTTTAAGCGCGCCGCCGAAGCCGGCAAGTTCATGTCCCTTGAAATGTGAAACAAAGACAATCGAATCGGCGTAATATATCGAGTTCGCCACCGATACCGTCTTAAAGTGTTTGAGGTTTACTTCGACATCCACGCCGGCATTGCCTCTGAGTCCGTCGGCTATCAATACGGGAGCGCCGGTGGCCTCGACGGTAAATCCGTGTTTCAGGGCGATGAGAGTATGGCTGACGGCGTCGGCGCGGGAACCAACGTATATGGTGTTGGCGTCCGTCAGGAACGGTTTGGCGCCGAGAGTTTTTATTTTGTCAGCGACAACGCGAACATAGTTCGGGCGCACATAGCCGAGATTGCCTTCTTCCCCGAAGTGTATTTTAATGGCCGCCAGATGATTGTCTCGAACCACCGAAGCGATGCCGGCGGCATCGAGCAATGCGCCGAGATTCGCCTCCGATATCTCTTTACTCCAGAAGACCTTGCTCATCTTAAACCCTTTTTTATATTTTATCTTCTCTCTATATTTTATCTTTTTTAATATTTTCCGACAGCATAGCCGCGAAGCCTTTCTCGTCG
>JASEHK010000175.1 GCA_030018875.1 Endomicrobiia bacterium
TCAAGAACACTCTTAAACCCGGACGACAGCAGCGCCGCCGGAAGAGCCAGCGCCAAGACCTTGAAGGCGAGTTCGGTTTCGCCCAGTATCTCCGGAGGTATTTTAAAAGCGGCGGCGGTCACCCAAGGCGCGGCCGCGAAGACAAACAGTCCGGCCAATACTCCCAGAATCAACTGCAACGCTCCCGACGTCCAGAACATTGCGGAGACATTTTTTTTGTCGCCGGTGGCGGCGAACTCGGCGATAAATTTGGTGGATGCTCTGGCTATGCCGAAATCGAAAAAACCGAAGTAAACGATGACGCCCCACGCCAAAGACAGAACTCCGAAGCGAGCCACGCCCAGACCTTTGATTATGAACGGCATAGCTACCGCCCCAAAAATAAGCGGCGTGATATTCCCGATAATGTTGATGGCAGAGTTTCTCGCCAAGGTTTCGGATTTTATCATTTCACGGAGCCTTTAGCGGCCGCGACGGCCGCTCCCAACGAAAACCAGAACAGAAATTGTGGCGCCGTCCAGTAGAACAAATCCGCTGCCGCCTGATTAACCATAAAACCTAACAATCCGGCGAGTATGGCATATAACGGAAGATTGTCTCGCGCCAACCATATTCTGCGGAACCAGTAAAGCGCGAAGGCCGCGAATATCAACGAGCCGACCACGCCCGTTTCGCACAAAAACCTCAGATAGACATTGTCGGTGGTTTCAAGCGATTCCACCCCGCCGGCATCTCTGTAAGTTTCGTGCACTTTGGGGTAATTTCCGAAACCAATGCCGAAGAACGGATATATTTTAAGCACATTATAGGTGGTCTTATAGGCAGCGGTTCGATGAGAAGATATTATTTCTTGTTTTATCCTTCTCAATGAGAGTCTTTCGGCGTACACTATCTTCGTGGACGGTAAGGCGAGCAAGACCAGCGCGCCCACCGCAAAAAATACAATCAGTAATCGCCGGAAGTTAATGCGGTAACCGGCGTGAACCGCGAAAAAAGCGCACGCCACCGCGGCCGCTATCCAGGAACTGCGCGAAAACGAAAAGATGATGGCCGCCGAAATAATGCCGAACGGAGCGGAGTAGATGAGATTTTTGGACGAGACGGCCACATACGCCGCCGTCGGCAGAGCGAGCGCGAGGCAGGCCGCGAAAGGAACAGGATGTCCGATGGATGCAGCCATGCCGGAACGGGGTGTGAGCGAAAAGTTCAGTCGCCAGTAGTCGAAAAAAAGTTCTTTCATCCTGAAAAAAGGGTTCCATTGAAAGAAAAACTCGACCAGCCCGATGGTTGCAAGCAATGTCGCGCATATCAGAATGGCCGCGGAGGCTTTTTCAAGCGCTCCGGAAAATAATCTTTTGGCGATGAAAGCGACTGCCAGTCCTCTGACGGCGAAGCTCGCCACTGAGCGCGACGTGTTTCCGGCGGCGACGGATGTAATCATGCTCATAGAGAATCCGCCCGCGACCAGAAGAAGCCATAAATCGAAATCGTCGAGTTCTTTATCGCAAAGCCACGCCGCCAACCCCAGAGCCATTACCGCGCCGCCTATAAAAACGTGATGGAACGGCGCGCCGAATATCTTTATGGAAATGAAGTTGACGGGCGCGAGGGTTACGATGAAAAGGATCGCCAGGCAGGCGGCGCGGGCGCTCGGCAAGAGTTTATTTTCTATCGGCGGGGACATTTGCTAAGCAGTTCCTCGAACTTTGAAAGCACGGCGGTTTTCGCGAAATGTTTCGTCGCGTAGGCGCGGCCGCTCTTGCCGCAGCGCTCGGCGAAAGATTTGTCTTTGTGGAAAGTATTTATCGCCGCCGCCACACCCCGTCCGTCGCCTGGCTCGACGGTTATGCCGCATTTCGCCGCCGCTATGACGTCGTATAGTTCGCTTCCCGCCGGCGCCGTGGCCACGGCAGGCCGTTCACAGGCCATTATAGCCAGAAGCTTCGACGGCATGACTATGTCCGTGACCGACTGCCTCTGCGGAATCAGACAAATGTCGGCCGCCGACAGCATCAGCGGCAGTTCTTCGCTCGGCCGCACGTCCAGAAAAACGATATTTTCAAGGTGTAGCGCCTTGTGTTTTTCGAGCAGGGTTTTCTTGTAAGCACCGTCGCCGGCCACTATAAAGAGAATATCCCTGTCGTCTTTCAAAATGCGCGCCGCCTCCACGATGACGTCGAGACCCTGTTTGATGCCGATGTTTCCCGAATAGAGCGCCAGAAACTTTCCCGACGGGTTGTGCTTGGAGGCGAACTCGTTGTCTTTCGGCGCCGGTTTGACGTGTTCGGCGTCTATCCAGTTCGGGAACAAAAATATCTTTTCCGTCGGCACACCTTTGGCGGCTATTCGGTCGCACATCTTCCCGCTGATGGCGCTTACCCGCGCGGCGCGGGCGTACGCGAACCTTTCGGCTTTGTAGAGCATATCCAGCAACGCGCCCTTTTTGAGCATTCCCAGAGCCGTCGCGGCGTCCGGCTGCAGATCCTGAATGTGCAGTATGAAAGGAGTTCTTTTTATAAAGCCGATGACGGCTGCTACCAGAGCCGTGCCCAGCGTCGGAGAAACCGCTATCATTACGTCCGCTCTCGAAGAGAAAAGAAGATTGACGAAGGACGAAATCATAAAGGAAATTTCGTGCAGCGCGCGGGATGCAGCCGTTACGATTGACGGCACATAGACATAACTGCGCTTTACTTCGATACCGTTTATATTTTCGCGCAGGAAGATTTTCCCTCTGTATTCCGGCGCGACGCTCCATTGCGGATAATACGGAAACGCCGTGAAGACCGTTACTTCGTGGCCCGCGGATTTGAGATATTCGCACATCTCGGTCGTATAGACCGAAATGCCTATGGGCTCCGGATGATAGTTTATGCCGACGACGTTTATATTCATTTTGTCGCGATCACCTGAATTTTATTTCCCCATCGTCCGAAAAGAAAGTTTACCGCGTTGAAAGCCGACTTTACGACGGGCATAAGCAGAGGCGAACTCAACTTTCCGAAAACAAAGCCGGGTTTGTGAGGGTAATACATTATGTATCTTTTTACTCGAACATTCTCGAAGCCAGAGCTTTTAAGAATTCCGGAGAGCTCGCCGGCGGCGAATCTGTAAACGAAATCAGTCCCCTCGTATTTCAAGGAAAATCCCGCCGCGACCGCAATTGAGGTCAGAAAAGATTTCGCCGGCTCCACTATCACGATGGCCCCGGACGCTACCCTGCACATTTCGGCTATCGCCTTTTGCCACGAAGGTATGTGATGCAGCCCGTCGTGTGCCGAGACGATGTCGAAGGTTTTGTCACCGAAGGGCAATGCCGTCGCGTCGGCGGTTTGAAAGTCGGCGGCGAAGCCGTATCTTTCGGCCCTCTTTGCCGCGCGCTCTATGGACTCCTTGTCCAAGTCGCACCCGGTTACTTTCGCGCCTGCGCGGGCGTAGTACTCGGATATCATTCCGGAACCGCAGCAAACGTCCAGAATCTCGTCTCGCGCGACACGGGGCGAACCTTTAACGTCGAATCCAAGCGGAGCGAGAGAGTCAAGTATACTCT
>JASEHK010000176.1 GCA_030018875.1 Endomicrobiia bacterium
TCCCGATAACAACCCCCGATAAAGACATTCGAGGGCAGGCATTCGGGAATGACATAAGGAAAAAAGGAGGGTTTTTCAACTGACTCATTTTGACTTACACAAGCCCCGCCACGAAATCGCCCACTTCCGTCGTAGAAAGCCCCATCTTTCCCGCCGCGAGCGATTTGATTTTTCCCGAGGATAACGCTTTTACTACGGCCGCCTCGACGGCTTTTCCCGCCTCTTTCTCGCCGATAAACTCCAACATCATTCCGCCCGCGCAAATCGCGGCCATAGGATTTATCACGTTCTTTCCGGTGTATTTGGGCGCCGAACCGCCTATCGGCTCGAACATTGACGTGCCTTCGGGGTTGAGGTTTCCGCCGGCGGCGATTCCCATTCCGCCTTGTATCATCGCTCCCAAATCCGTGATTATGTCGCCGAACATATTGTCGGTGACTATCACGTCGAACCACTCCGGGTTTTTCACAAACCACATCGTCGCGGCGTCAACGTGGGCGTAGTCGGTTTTTATGTCGGGATATTCTTGCGCGACTTCGTTGAATGTCCTTTCCCAAAGGTCGAAGGCATAGGTCAGAGTGTAAGTTTTTTATTTTTGTTGCGCGCGCGTGTGTATTCGAATGCATACCTCACGCAGCGTTCCACGCCTTTGCGGGTGTTGACGGATGACTGAATGGCGACTTCGTCATTCGTTCCTTTTTTCAAGAAACCGCCGGCGCCCGCATAAAGTCCCTCGGTGTTTTCGCGCACGACGACGAAATCTATATCTTCGGGCTTCTTATTTTTTAGGGGACAGTCCACATTGGGATAAAGTTTCACCGGTCTCAGGTTGATGTACTGGTCAAGTTCAAATCTCAGACGCAGCAAAAGACCTTTTTCGAGTATGCCGGGTTTTACGTCGGGGTGGCCTATCGCGCCCAGATAAATCGCCTTGAATTTTCTCAACTCAGCCAGAGCCGAATCCGGAAGAATCTCTCCGGTTCTTTTGTATCTTTCGCCGCCGAGATCAAAGTCCGTCGTCTCAATTTTGAAGCCGTATTTCGAAGCGGCGGCCTTCAATACTTTCAATCCCTCGGCCACCACTTCGGGGCCCGTACCGTCTCCGCCCAGTATCGCTATTTTGTGAGTTTTGGACATATTGGCTCCTTGGTCTTTGCTTGCTTTTCTCCCCTCTTATAGAGGGGTCGGGGATGTGTATGCTTTTCTCGCGTCTTCGATAGAGACACACCCCCACCCCCTCTTGAAAGAGGGGAGTAGAACGCGCTCCGACAACGCTTTTATATATTCTATGTCAATTGTATGTCGCGTCTTGTTCGGAAATCATGCTTGCGACGGTTTTTTAACGAAAGCGTCTACTTTTTCCGTAGTTTCGGGGAGCATACCGACGAACTTGACGCCGTAGAACTTGCGTCTGAGTCGCCCCTCCACTCGCACTATTTCGGCGGCCAGCACTATCAATTCTCCGTCGAGCATAAACTTGATGAGTGTTTTCTGGCCGACTACGAACGGCGTGTGCGATTCAAGGCCGGCGCCGCCGTCGGAAATGTCGAATATCTCGCCGACGCCTATCGTGGAGTCTTCGTCGCAGAGTTCGGTGAAGAACTGGCATCTAATGCGAGGATATTTTCTTTTTTCGGACATAAGAAATAAGACCGCCGCTTTTTATTATATTTTCGACGAAGGGCGGCATCGGCTCGGCGCGGTAACTTGCGCCGGACGACACGTTTTTGATTTCGCCCTTGTGCGCGTTTATGGCGATTATCTCGCCGTTTTTTATTTTTGAGGTTTCTTTCGAGACGAAGACCGGAAGCCCGGTATTTATCGCGTTTCTGAAGAAAATACGGGCATACGATTCGGCGACGATCGCCGCGACTCCGGCGGCTTTAAGAGATATGACGGCGTGCTCTCTCGACGAGCCGCAGCCGAAGTTTTTGCCCACTGAGAGTATGTCGCCCTTGCGGACTTTTTTCATGAAAGCCGCGTCGAGATCTTCGAGACAGTGTTTTCCCAAGTCATCGGGGTCCGTCGTGCTGAGATGTCGCGCGGGGATTATTTCGTCGGTGTTTATGTTGTCGCCGTATTTGTGGACTTTGCCTTTTATTATCATATTATTTCCCCCGGGTGCGCAATTCGTCCTTTGACGGCCGACGCCGCGGCCACGAAAGGCGACGAGAGATAAACCTCGCTTTTCGGGTGGCCCATTCTTCCGACGAAGTTGCGGTTGGTGGTGGCCACGCAGCGTTCGCCCTCGGCGAGTACGCCCATATGCCCGCCCAGACACGGCCCGCACGTCGGAGGGGAAATCACGGCCCCCGCGTCCAAAAAGATTTTGAAGAGACCCTCGTCATGCGCCGCGCGCCACACCGACGGTGTTGCGGGTATCACGATGAGCCGCACGCCGGGCGCTACTTTTTTATTTTTCAAAATCGCGGCGGCTTGTCTGAGGTCTTCTATGCGGCCGTTGGTGCAGGAACCTATGACGACCTGGTCTATCTTAATTTTGCCCAGTGATTTCGCGGGCGAGGTGTTGGACGGCAGATGAGGTTTCGAGACGGTCGGCTCGATTTTGGCGACGGCGATGTCGTATGTCTTTTCATAGTCCGCGTTTCTGTCGGACGTGACGACGTCTATCTTTTTCCAAAGCCGCCTGCCGTAAGCGAGTGTGGTTTTGTCAGTCGGAAATATCCCGTTTTTGCCGCCGGCTTCTATGGCCATATTAGTCATGGAAAAGCGTTCGGCCATGGAAAGCCGCGCGACCGCGTTGCCTGAAAACTCCATAGATTTATAATTCGCCCCCTCTACGCCGATAAGGCCGATGATGTGGAGTATGATGTCTTTTCCGGTGACCCATTTTTGAGGAATGCCTCGCAGGACAAAAAGTATCGTCGGCGGGACTTTCAGCCACACGATACCCGTGGCGAATATCGCGGCCAGGTCGGTAGACCCCATTCCCGTCGAGAACGCGCCGAGAGCCCCGTACGTGCAGGTGTGAGAATCCGCGCCTATCACGATGTCGCCGGGCTTGACAAGACCGAGTTCAGGCAGCAATGCGTGCTCGACACCGCAATTCCCCCCCTCGTAATAATGGACGATTTTTTGAGCCCGCGCGAACTCCCTGACTTTTTTGACTTGATTGGCCGCGGCGATGTCCTTGTTCGGCGTGAAGTGGTCCATCACGAGCGCGATTTTACCTCGGTCGAAGACGCTGCGCGCTCCGGTTTTTGCGAATTCCTCGACGGCCAGCGGCGCCGTGACGTCGTTCGCCAGCGCCATATCCACGCGGGCTTCCACGAAGTCGCCGACCGCCACGGATTTTTTTCCGGCGTGTTTGGCGATGATTTTTTGCGTTATGGTTTGCGGCATGTTTTTCCCTCGGAGTAAAACATTGAATGTTTTTAACGGGTGAAAAATCCGGATGTCATTCCCACGAAAGTGGGAATCCAGATTATAAGGTTATAGTAGATTCCCGATAACAACCCCCGATAAAGACATTCGAGGGCAGGCCCCCGATAAAGACATTCGAGGGCAGG
>JASEHK010000177.1 GCA_030018875.1 Endomicrobiia bacterium
ATAAAAAGGAACGAAAAAAAACATGAAATCGGCAGACGTAAGAAAAAAGTTTCTTGATTTTTTTAGCGCCCGCGGGCATGAGATAAAACCGTCCGACTCGCTTATTCCGTCGAGCGATCCGACGATGCTCTTCACGTCGGCGGGGATGGTTCAATTCAAGGACTATTTCGCGGGCGTCCGCAAGGATTTGAAGCGCGCGGCGTCGTGCCAAAAATGTTTCAGGACCACGGATATAGACAGGATAGGCAAGACGCCGAGGCATTTGAGTTTTTTCGAGATGCTCGGGAATTTTAGTTTCGGGAACTATTTCAAGCAAGAAGCCATCGCGTGGGGTTGGGAGTTTCTCACGAAAGAAATGGGGTTGCCGTCGGACAGGCTTTATGTCACCGTCTATAAAGACGACGACGAAGCGCTTGAAATCTGGAAGAAAATAATCACGACGGGAAGAATATACAAACTCGGCGCCGACACCAATTTTTGGAATATGGGGCCGACGGGTCCCTGCGGGCCGTGCTCGGAAATAATATACGATTTGGGCGAGTCCCACGGATGCTCAAAGAAAGACTGCGACCCCGGGTGCGATTGCGCCAGATGGCTTGAGGTCTGGAATCTCGTGTTCACGCAGTTTAATCGCGCCGCCGACGGAAAACTTTCGCCTCTCCCCAATAAAAACATAGACACCGGCATGGGACTTGAGCGTCTTGCGATGGTCGTATCCGGCGCGCGCGATGTCTTCGGGACGGATTTGTTTTTGCCGGTTATCCAGAAGGCCGCGGCGCTGACGGGAGTTGCCTGCGACGAAAACTCCGTCGAGTTGCGCACGATAGCCGACCATGCCCGCGCGGCGCTTTTTCTCATGTATGACGGCATCACTCCGCTTAACGAGGGGCGTGGATATGTCCTCAGAAGAATAATAAGACGCGCCCAGCGCTCGGGCAAGATGCTCGGATGCAACAAGCCCTTTCTCTACAAAACTATTCCGGCGGTTTCCGACATAATGTCTACGGCTTATCCCGATGTCGCGGCCCAGGTCGAAAACGTCGCCGCCATTTTGAAGAACGAGGAGGAAAAATTTCTTGAGACGCTCGACGCGGGACTCCTTATTCTTGAGGATATGCTTAGAAAATCCGCCGGGCGGAAATTGTCGGGCAAGGACGCCTTCGGACTTTATGAGACCTACGGATTTCCTTACGACATGACCAAAGATATTTGCGCTGAAAGAGGAATATCCGTCAACGATGAAGAATTCAGCGCCGCCGAAGCCGCTGCGAAGAAAATATCCAAGGCCTCGTGGAAAGGCGTGGATGCCGTAAAGACCGCGGTTTACGATGACATAAAATCCCGAGTCGGCCCGACGACCTTCGTCGGTTACGACCGGCTGTCGGCGGAGACGGTCGTGTCCGCCATGGTGACGGCGGCGCCGCTCGGAGCCGAAGCGGGGAAGTTGGCTGCCTTCGCTGAAGGCGAGATATTTCTTAAAGAGACGCCGTTTTACGCCGAGTCGGGCGGACAGATGGGGGACACTGGACGCCTTCTCTTTGAGCCCGGCGGCGAGGCCGAGGTCACGGACGTTCGCAAGGCGGCCGCCGCGCCGGGGCACGAGGGCGATCTCGTCGCGCACAAGGTAAAAATCAAGAAAGGTGATGTTACCGTCGGGCAAAAGGTCCGCGCCGAAGTCAACGCCGAAAGGCGAAGCGATATCGCCGGACACCATACGGCCACGCATCTTCTTCATAAGGCGTTGCGCGCGGTTCTGGGCAAGGGCGCGGTGCAATCGGGTTCGCTTGTGGCGCCGAATTATCTGAGATTCGATTTTGCCCATTCCTCGGCTCCGTCCAAGGCCGAACTTTTGGAGATAGAGCGTCTCGTAAATGCATCCATCCGCGCGAACATGGCTGTATGCGCGACCGAGGACGATTTGGATGCCGCCAAAAAAAGGGGCGCGATGGCTCTTTTCGGCGAAAAATATTCAAACAAGGTGCGGCTCGTCGAGGTCGGTTCGGCGCATTCGCTCGAACTCTGCGGAGGCACTCACGTGTCGGCCACCGGCGAGATAGGATTTTTCAAGATAGTTTCAGAGTCATCGGTCGGAAGCGGATTGAGAAGGATTACCGCCGTCTGTGGCAGACATGCCGAGGACTATGTCCGCTCCTCGGAAAACGCTCTCGACGATGTCGCCTCGATATTAAAGTCCTCCCGCGCCGAGGCCGCTTCGCGCGCCGCGAAACTATCCGAGCGCGTCAGGGAACTTGAAAAACGTTTGTCGCTCGACGCGGCGTCGTCCGTCGCCTCGGAAATCGCGGTAGCCGCCGCGCGCGCCTCGCAGTTTGGCCGCGTGCGTTTCGCTTTCTGCGTTCTCGACGGTCGCGAGCATTCCGCAGCCGGGCCGGCCGCCGACGCGCTTCTTGAAACGCTCGGCGGCGAGGGCATCGCCCTCGCCGCGGCCGCGCAAGGCGAATCCTTCGCCTACGCCATCGCCGTTTCGCCGTCCGCAGCGTCCTGGGACCCGCGCCTCGCGGCGCCGGCCATAGCCAAGATATTCGCCTCGGCGGCTTCGGCGGCCGGCGGCGGCGGAAAGTCCGCCTTCGCGCGTGGCGGCGGAAAAAACTCCGCCAAAATAAAAGACGGCATTGCCGCCGTCGAAAAATATCTCGCCGCCCTCTCAAAATAAATAATGTTGACGACCCTCGCCGTAAAAAACTACGTTCTCATAGACGAACTCACGATAGATTTCGCCCCGGGTCTGAATGTTTTCACCGGCGAGACCGGCGCCGGCAAGTCCATCATCGTGGACGCCGCCGGTTTTCTCATCGGGGAAAAAATGCCGGCCTCCGTGGTAAGAGACGGCGCCCCGTCCTGTTGCATAACGGGAGTTTTTACGTTGCGCGCCGACGGCCGGCCGAGTTCCGCGTCCGCCCTTTTGGCGGAGCGCGGATACATCCCTATCGAGCGCTCCGACGAAGAAATGGTCATCCGCCGCGAACTCGACTCGACAGGGCGCACAAGATGCTACATCAACGACCGCCCCGCCACGGTGGGCTTCTTAAAAGAACTCGGCGGACGCCTCATAGACATACACGGCCAACACGAGCATCAGATGCTTTTAGACACCGCCTTCCAAAGAGAGTTTCTCGACGGCTACGCTTCGGCGGCCCGCGAAATTAAAATCTATCGGGATGCTCACGCCAAAGTCGCCGCTCTCTCGGCGCGCCTTGCCTCTCTCGATATGGATATCAAGGAAAAAGCGCGACTTACCGATCTTTACGAATATCAGATAAAAGACATCGAGTCCGCCGGTCTTGCCGCGGGCGACGAAGAACGAATCGCCGAAATCCTCCCGCAGATGAAAAACGCCGGCCGCCTGAAAGAGGCCGCGTCCGCGATTAAAAATCTCATAGATACCGACGAGCACTCGATAACTTCGTCATTGGCCGCGCTCGCCCGCGAACTCAGGAAATCCGCCCAACTGGGCGCGCCCTTC
>JASEHK010000178.1 GCA_030018875.1 Endomicrobiia bacterium
ACATCATGGCAATAGTATGTCATTGCGACCCCGACGTTACGTCGGGGGAAGCAATCTCACAATAAGCGAGATTGCTTCGTCGCCATCAAGCGCAAGCGCTTGATTTCTCCTCGCAATGACAGAACTGGCCGCCGGCCTTTTGCCTTTGTTTTTACGAGCCACTAACCACTTTCTTTATACGGGGGATTTTGTCCTGTCGCGGCGTTTTTTGTAGAATGCAATCCTGATTGGCAGGGTAGCTCAGCGGTAGAGCAGCGGACTCATAAGCCGTTGGTCGTGGGTTCGACCCCCACCCCTGCCAGTTTTCTTTTTTATGTTAGAAAAACGCTTCGCCGAAACCGTCAAAAAAAATCGCCTCGTGCCGCCCGGCTCAAAAATTCTCATAGCCGCTTCGGGCGGCCCGGACTCGTCCGCGCTTGTGTTGCTTATCGGCAAATATCGAGCGCTATTCAAAATAAAATCCGCCGAATTCGTTTATTTCGACCACGGCATCAGACCCCGCCGCGAAATTGCGCGCGACGTCGCAGTCGTCAAGAAACTTTCCGCCGTTACGGGTTTTTCCTTATCGGTAGTAAAGCTTAAAATTCCGTCGCGCGGAGCATCCGTCGAAAATAAAGCGCGCGAGGCCCGCTACGGGGCGCTTGAAAAAATCGCGCGCTCGGGACGGTTCGACGTCGTTATGACGGCCCATACCGCCGACGACAATGCCGAGACACTCCTTATGCGAATGGTCCGCGGCACGGGCTTGAAGGGGCTCGGAGGTATAGCGCCGTTGAGACCCTTCGTTGACGGCATAACGCTTGTCCGTCCGCTCGTCTTCTTTCGCAAAAAAGAGCTGCTCGATTTTCTGCGCCGACGGGGCGCCGCCTATTCATCCGACTCGACCAACCGCGACGAGCGATTTTTCAGGAACGCCGTCAGGCGCAGGATAATGCCCGGACTTGAATCACTCAATCCCGCGGTCGTCGGACATCTTTCGAATCTCTCAAGGTCTTTGGCCTGCGATTCGGATTTTATGGAGGCCGCCGCCGCCCGGGCATACGGCCGGGCCGTTTCCGACGGAGTCCTTGATTTGAAAAAGTTTTTTCGGTATAATGTTTCCGTCAGAAATCGCATAATAAATATGTGGCTCGGCGACCTCAACGATTTCGCCCTCACCCGGACGGTGGAAAGATTCCTGTCTGACTCCTCGGCCAAGAAAATCGCAGCGGGCGGCGTAACGCTCAAAAAACACTTAAACCTCGTCAAGTTCATTTCAACGTAAGAAGGCCATGAAACTCTCCTTTAACCCCTCGGACGACATTGAGCGCATACTTATTGACGAAGATTCCATCCGCGCCAAAATAAAAGAGCTCGGCGCGGCCATCTCGCGCGACTACGCCGACAGAGACCTTACGCTCGTTTCCATCCTGAAAGGCAGCGTAGTTTTTCTCGCCGACCTTCTTCGCAACATCTCCCCTCAGTGTCAGATAGATTTCATATCCGTGTCTTCGTACAAGGGCGAGCCGGAATCGTCGGGCGTTGTGCGGCTCATAATGGATTTAAGAGAATCCCCCGTCGGTAAAAATATTCTCATAGTCGAGGATATCGTGGACACGGGGTACACTCTCGATTATCTTTGCCGCAATCTTCTGACGCGCGGGCTTGAGTCCCTGGCCGTTTGCGTTCTATTAGATAAGACCGCCGCCCGCAAGAAAGAAGTCCGCGTGGACTACAAGGGCTTCGACGTGCCGAACGAGTTTCTCGTCGGATTCGGACTCGATTACAAGGAACGCTACCGCAATCTTCCTTTCGTCGGAGTTCTTAAACCCGAAATATATAAGAAGGCGAAATAATGAAAGACCGCAACTGGGCCGGATTTCTCGTTTGGGTTGTTCTGTTTTTGGGGATATTCTTTTTTATGCGTCTTTCGCGCGAAGGCGCGCACGAAAAGGAAATCCCTTACTCCGAGTTTCATACTCTGCTAAAAGAAGGCCGCGTCGCTTCCGTGAGTGTAAAAGAAAACCTCATCAGGGGCGAATACCGCGCGCCTGAAGAAGGCAAAAAGACCCTGCGCTTTAAGACCGTGCCCCTGCCGGATTCCCGACTTGCCGACGAGCTCGGTAAATACGGCGTGACGAATTACGCCTCCGAGATGGGCGCCGGGTGGTTGGCGACTGCGCTTCTCAATTTCGGGCCGATAATCCTCTTCATTTTGTTCTGGCTGTTTATGCTCAGAAATATGCAGGGCGGTGGGAAACAGGCCATGACTTTCGCCCGCAGTCGCGCGAAACTCCGCTCGGAAAAAGATATAAAGGTGACTTTCAAGGCCGTCGCCGGATGCGACGAAGCCAAAGAGGAACTCCAGGAAATAGTCGAGTTTTTGAAGGACCCGCGCAAATTTCTCAGGCTGGGCGGCAAGATTCCCAAGGGCGTGCTTCTCTACGGAGCGCCTGGCACGGGCAAGACCCTGCTTGCCAAGGCCGTCGCCGGCGAGGCGGGGGTTCCCTTTTTCTCGTCGTCGGGCTCGGAGTTCGTCGAGATGTTCGTCGGAGTCGGCGCCTCCAGAGTCAGGGATCTTTTTGAGCAGGGCCGCAAAAGCGCGCCGTGCCTTCTTTTCATAGACGAGATTGACGCCGTCGGCCGTCACCGCGGCGCGGGGCTCGGCGGGGGCCACGACGAAAGGGAGCAGACCCTCAATCAGATTCTCGTCGAGATGGACGGCTTCGACACTAAAGAGGGCGTCATACTCATAGCCGCCACGAACCGTCCGGACGTTCTCGACCCTGCGCTTCTTCGCTCGGGAAGGTTCGACAGGCACGTAAGCGTGCCGATGCCGGATCTAAAAGGCCGCGAAGAAATACTCAGAGTCCACGCCGAGGGCGTTACGCTTGCGAGTGTGGTGGATATGAAAGTCATAGCGCGCCGCACGCCGGGTTTCGTCGGGGCGGATCTCGCCAACCTCATCAATGAAGCCGCGCTTCTTGCCTCGCGCCGCAACCTTGACGCCGTCGGAATGAAGGAACTCGAAGACGCCATAGACCGCGTCATCGCGGGGCCCGAGAAAAAGTCGCGGATGATTTCCGAACAGGAAAAAAATGTCATAGCTTACCACGAGGCCGGCCACGCTTTGGCCGCCAAGATGATACCGGGAACGGATCCTGTGCATAAGGTTTCCATAATCCCCCGCGGTCCCTCTCTGGGCTACACTCTTCAACTGCCTCTTGAAGACAGGTATCTTACCACGCGCTCCGAGATTTTATCCCGCCTCGCCGTGCTTTTGGCCGGACGCGCGGCGGAGGAGATTATCTTCGGCGATATTACGACGGGCGCGCAGAACGATTTGTCCAAGGCCACCGACATCGCCCGAAAAGTAGTCGCCGAGTTCGGTATGAGCGAAAAAGTCGGGCCGCTTTCGCTTAAGCGTCCCGAGGAAGAGATATTTCTGGGCAGAGAACTC
>JASEHK010000179.1 GCA_030018875.1 Endomicrobiia bacterium
AAATTTTGCACACACTGCCGAAGATGGTAAAACATATCGGACAATTTTTTATAATCTAGATATGATACTTTCCGTCGGCTACCGCGTAAACTCCAAGCGCGGAACACAATTTCGCATATGGGCCACCAATGTGTTGCGGGATGATCTGGTCAAGGGCTACGCACTAAACGAAAAGCGACTCCGAGAAAACAAACAAGGGTTTAAGGAATTGGAAGATGCGGTGGCATTAATAGAGCAGGCTAAGTCCCAAAAACTTCTCTCCGCTACCGAAACATCGGGATTACTCACTGTCATCACGGAATATACCCGTTCGTGGCTATTGCTACACCAATACGATTCCGACACACTGCGTACCAAAAAACTTCGACGGACGACTCAATATCGTATAGACGAAAAAACAGCCGGGAAAGCAATCGTCGCGCTGAAACAAAATCTGCTCAAAAAACGGGAGGCGGGCGACGTTTTTGGAATCGAGCGGGAAAGAGGCGTTCTTAAAGGTATCCTCACGGGGATTGACCAAACTTTCGACGGCAATGAACTCTATCCCGGAATCGAAGAAAAGGCCGCACACCTGCTATATTTCGTCATAAAAGACCATCCGTTCGTGGATGGGAATAAGCGAATAGCGTCCCTGTTATTCATATGGTTTCTTGAAAAAAATGGAGCATTATCTAATGCGAACGGAGAACGCAAAATTAACGATACTGCGCTTGTGGCCATTGCGCTTCTGGTTGCTGAAAGTGCGCCAAGGCAAAAAGATGTTCTTGTTAATCTGATTATCAATCTTCTAAATAATAAGTGATGCGGAAAGAAATCCGGGCTTTTTGGCAGAATAATTGTAATGGAACACCGCCAAAATTTATAACGCCTTGAACGCCCTTTAACAACCAATGCTCATAGGAATTACCGGCTTCTACTGCTCGGGCAAGGACACGGCGGCGGAGTTTCTCGTCGGCAAAAAGGGGTTCGCGCATTATTCTCTCTCGGACGTGTTGCGCGACGAGTTGAAGCGGCGCGGCAAGGAAATAACCCGCGCGAACCTTCTTGAAACCGGCGTGGACTTAAGAACGAAGCGCGGTTTCGGAGTGCTGGCCGAACTTGCCGTGGAAAAATGCCGCAAAACGCCCGGGCGCGAAAACTTCGCTATAACCTCGATACGCCACCCCGACGAGATACGGCGGCTCGCCGCCGAAAGCGATTTCTTTCTGCTAAATCTGACGGCGCCGCCGGAGATTCGTTTCGAGCGGCTAAAAAACCGCGGGCGAGAACAAGACCCGCGCACCTTTGAGGAGTTCACGGCTTTCGAGCAAAAGGAATCCGCGACGGAAGGCCCTGGGCAGCAGCTCGGAATATGCGCGGCGATGGCCGATTTCACGGTGGACAACTCTCTGAACGACTATAAAACGCTTTACGAAAAACTCTCCGCGCTCGTCGAGCAATTGAGAGCGCGCATGGAAGAAGCGCGGGCCGAAATGTAGAGGGCAAGCGAAACGTATGGAGGGGTTATGAACATAAGTATATTCGAAATAATAATGCTGGTCTGTTTCGGCGCGGCGTGGCCTTTTTCGCTCCGCAAATCCTATGTTTCGCGGCGCAACGAAGGCAAGTCGCTCGCGTTTCTCGTCGTGGTCTGTGTCGGATACGCGGCCGGAGTCGCTCATAAAGTTTTGCGGCACCCCGACGCCGTCACGGCGCTCTACGCCTTAAACGGCATAATGGTTTTCATAGACATAATGCTTTATCTCAGGAATAAAAAAATAGCGCGGCGAAACGGCCGCGACATCAACACCCCGCGACCCACGGAGGCAAAATAATGAGATACATCAGTTTTATCGGAATGTTCGCGCTCATAGGCATCGCATGGATATTCTCGAAAAACAAAAAGGCCGTAAACCTCAAAACCGTCGTTGCCGGTATGCTACTTCAGATAGTGTTCGCCCTGATAGTGCTCAAGTCCCCGCCGGGCAGAGCGTTTTTTCAATTCATGAACGACGTGATAATAAAACTCCTCTCTTTTTCCGACGAGGGCGCCAAATTTCTTTTCGGCAATCTCATAAATAACGATTCTCTCGGTTTCATATTCGCCTTTCAAGTGTTGCCCACTATAATATTCTTTTCGTCTCTTATGTCAGTGCTTTATTATCTGGGGATAATGCAGTTGATAGTCGTGTTCTTCGCAAAAATAATGGCCCGACTGATGGGCACGTCCGGCGCGGAATCTCTCTCGGCCAGCGCCAACATATTCGTGGGACAAACCGAAGCGCCTTTGGTCGTGAGGCCTTATGTCGCCGAGATGACGCAGTCGGAACTGATGGCGGTAATGACCGGCGGAATGGCCACGATTGCCGGCGGAGTGATGGCCGCTTACGTCGGGATATTGAAAAACTACATGCCCAATATCGCGGGACATTTGCTTGCTGCAAGCATAATGTCGGCGCCGGCGGCGCTCGTTATGGCAAAAATCATAATTCCCGAAACCGAAGAACCCAAGACGCGCGGCGTGGTAAAGATAGAATATAAGACCGACGACGCGAACGTCATTGACGCGGCGGCCAACGGAGCCACGGTCGGTATGCAACTCGCTCTCAATGTGGGCGCCTGCCTGATAGCGTTTATGGCTATTCTGGCGCTGGCGAACTTCGTCGTGGGACAGGCCGGCGGGATATTCGGCGTCGGCGGACTTTCCCTGCAGAAGATTTTCGGCTGGGTATTCTCCCCTCTGGCGTGGATAATGGGCGTGCCGTCGGCGGATATACAAATCATCGGAAACTTCATGGGACAAAAAACCGTGCTCAACGAATTCGTGGCCTATTTCAATCTGGCCGCGTCCCTGCGTGATAACCCCGGAATTTTAAGCGAGCGTTCCGTAGTGATTGCGACCTACGCTCTGTGCGGCTTCTCCAATTTCTTATCAATAGCCATACAAATAGGCGGCATCGGCGGCATCGCTCCGTCGAGACGCCACGATCTGGCAAAACTCGGACTTTACGCGGTGCTTGCAGGGTCGCTTGCCTGTTTCATGACGGCGACAATAGCCGGATTTTTGATATAAAACGGGAGATTGGGAAATTTGGCTTTCAAATCTATTACGACAAATGTAGTCGCACCCCTTGTGGGCGCCGAAATATCGGCAGGTGTTGTGGGTGCGATTAGCAGGGACAAGCCCCCGTATCAAGTACGGGGCAGGCTCTGCGACCACAAAAAACCATTCAAACTTTGGCAACCAAATTATTATGAACACATAATCCGCAACGAAAGAGCATTGTCAAAAATCAGGGAGTGTGTTCAAAACAATCCGTCGGCGGAAAAAATAAATTGGAAAGAACTGGAGGAATTATGATAAAGACAGGGTATAGAAAACGGGAGACGGGAGACGGGAGACGGTTTTTTCGCCTTCTACTTTCTACCTTTCTACCTTTCTACCTCTCAAC
>JASEHK010000017.1 GCA_030018875.1 Endomicrobiia bacterium
TGACTTCTTTGTATCTTGCAAAGTCAGTTTTTTTCAGATACTCCAAAAGTCTGCGACGCCGACCGATAATGCGCAAAAATCCATAACGCGAGCAGAGGTCTTTGGGGAACTTCTTGAAGTGCTCGTTTAAGAGATTGATGCGTTCCGTGATGATGCCGATTTGAACCGCGGAAGAACCCGTGTCGGTGGGATGGACTTTGAACTTTTCGATGATTGGCGCCTTCAATACTGCCATACTGCCTCCTGTTTTGTCGTCGCAGTGTTGCTTGCGAGCGATATGGACCTTGCGGTGGCAAGGACAGGTCGCGATCTGTCCCTACGTTGTTAACCTTTGACGAATACCAAAGGCCGGCCGGCCCGCAGGCGCCGATGCCGAATTCTATTCATTTTCTCAAAAAAACAAAAATTATCGCCGTCATCGCTCCGACGGTGGTGGCAAACTGACCCATCCAGAAAACAAACATCCAGCGGATGAGGTCGGCGCGCATATTGGCCATATCCACCCGCAACTTGGCTACATCGCCTTTAGTGGCGACCTCTTTCATCAGATCCTCGTCGCGTGTCTTCAAGGCCGCCTCAATGCCGTGGGCGATTTTTTCGGCTTGTTTCTCCTCGAAAGCGCCCCTTAAAATCTCGTAAACTTCAAGCGTGTCAACGTAAGCCACAAATCCCCCTTTTTAAGCATCCCCGCTGACTTGGGTGGGATTATATCAAAGTGGTGGTGGTTTGTCAAAACTTTTTTTGTTCGCTTTATTCAAGTCAGCGCGTAATTCGCTTTTTGTCATTCTGAAGGTAAAGAGGGGTTAAAAGAACGGTAGAAGGGTAGAACGGTGAGGAATTAAAGATACGCGATTTTTTGATTTTGGGGTCAATATTCATAACCTCTCTACCTCTCTACCTCTCTACCTTTCTACCTGCCTTTATTATTTATATAAAAACTTGTTATCCCTCGGACACTCCCCCGACGTTACGTCGGGGTCGGGACAAGTTTCCCTCGGGACATTCTCCGTTGTTACGGCGGATTTTTGATTGCGCGAATGGCCTTTGAAAAGCTCTCCCATTTTGATAAAATGACCGATTATGGACGCTCTCAAAATAATAATCGGCGCGGCGCTTCTGGCTCTCGGCGCGGCATTTCTTTACAAACCTCCGTTGATTCTTTCGTTAAACTCTCTTATAAGGGAGCTCCTTGCAAACGACAAGCGCGTGATTCTTTATCACAAAAAAATCGCGATATTTCTGATATCCCTCTCGTTCATCGCGCTTTATATGGGGACCCACTTCGAGAAAAGAGCGCGCGGCCCGGCGGCCGTAAATCCCTCGGCGGCTTCGAGAAAAAAAGACTCTTTTCAGGAGGCGCGTTTCGGCGCCGTGCGCGACTATTACGCCGGCAATTACCGTGAATCCCTCAAAAAAACGCTCAGAGTTTTGGCCGAGCGTCCCGACGAGGAATGGGCGATGATACATCTGGGAATAGTTTATGAAATGCTCGGCGAAAACGAGCGGGCGCGAAAAGCGATGGAGAGGGCGGCGGCGAAATATCCGCAAAATAAAACAGCCGTCAGAAACCTCGAAATGTTCGGGAGCAACCCCAAAAGATGACGTCCTCCGTTGAAATACTCATAGAGTCCGCGCTAAAAAAAACCCGCGCGACGGGGAAGACCCGCCTCGTCGGAATATTCGGCAAACCCGTCGGACACACGCTGTCCCCGTCAATGCAAAACGCGGCATTCGAGGCCGCGGGGCTTGATTGGCATTACACGGCGTTCGAGGTGGAGCCGTCGGAATTGGGCAGGGCGGCGACGGCGATAAAAAAATACGGACTCGCCGGTGTAAACGTCACGGTGCCGCATAAGGAAAAAATAATAGAGTTTCTCGACGGCTCCGACGATTTCGCCGGCGAAATAGGCGCCGTCAATACGATAGCAAACGCCGGCGGACGGCTTATCGGACACAACACCGACGCCTGCGGTTTTCTGAGCTCCCTCGACGACGAGGGCTTCGCGCCCGAAGGAAAAATCGCGCTTATAATCGGCGCGGGCGGAGCGTCTCACGCCGTCGCGGCTGCCTTAAAATCGCGCGGGGCGGGCGATATATTCGTCTTCGATATCGTCGCCGAAAAGGCGCGGCGACTCGCGGAGAAGCTCGGCGTCAAAGCCGTCGGCTCGACGGCGGAAGCCGTCGGGACGGACTTGATAGTCAACGCATCGCCCGTCGGAATGAAAGAGGGCGATCCGAGTCCTTTGTCAAAATTGGATTCATTCTTTCGAATCGCGGGCAAAGACGGCTCGGGCGTCAAAAAAAACATTTTCGTTTACGATTTGGTTTACAATCGTAAAACGAAACTTTTGATGGAAGCCGAAGCCCTCGGATTAAAATCGGCCGGAGGACTCGGTATGTTGCTTCATCAGGGAGCGCGCGCCTTCGAAATATGGACGGGACAAGCGGCCCCGCTGGAAGCAATGAGAAAAAATCTTAAATCAGCAGTCGGCGGTCGGTAGTCAGGTGCCGGGGTTGTAATATATTCCTCGCCCTAACCCCTCGCTACTATCTACTTGTTTCGTAAGGAGGACATTTTGCTTATCTGGTCATTAAGATTATTCGCCGTCGTGGGCGGCGGAACCATAGGATATTTTCAGGTTGCCCGCAATATAAGGGGCGCGCTCGTCGGCGTAGCGATAGCGGCGGCCGTTGTCATTTTGGAGTACCTCGTCGAAAAAATAGCTCTCGATACGCTCATAGCCGCAATCGTCGGCGCCATACTCGGACTCATAGGAGCGAAACTTCTAGATTACACGGTTTTTCTGATAGAGAACCAGAAATTATACGAGATAATGAACGATTACTCGCTACTGATAAAGTTCGCGTTCGCGTATTTGGGAGTGACGCTCGCAGTGATGAAAAAAAACGAGCTCGACCTTCTCGACCGCGATATTCTGAAAAAAACTAAGAAGACCGGCGCGATGATTTATCTTTTGGACACATCGTCGGTAATAGACGGAAGAATCGCCGACGTCATCGCCACGAATTTCTTAACCGGAGTTCTGGGCGTCCCTAAGTTCATCCTCGAAGAACTCCAGACCCTGGCCGATTCGTCCGACTCGATGAAACGCACGAGGGCAAGAAGAGGATTGAACATTATCGCGCAGATTCAGAAAGAGGCGCTCATCGCCGTAAAAATAATAGACAAGGATGCGCCGCAAGCGCGCGAGGTGGACCTGAAACTGATACAGTTGGCTAAGGACCTCGAAGCGCGGATAATAACGACGGACTTTAACCTCAATAAAATCGCGACGCTTCAGGGCATAGTCGTGCTGAACATCAACGATCTCTCCAACGCGCTCAAACCGGTGCATCTGCCGGGCGAAAAAATGCAGATTTACGTGGCGAAAGAGGGCAAAGAGCGGGAGCAGGGCATCGGTTTTCTCGACGACGGCACGATGGTGGTCGTCGAAGAGGGCAGGCGCCTGCTCGGACGCCGCGTCGAGTGCGCCGTGATATCGCTTCTTCAGACATCTTCGGGCAGAATGATATTCGTCAAACCGTCGGAAAACTAAAGATAAAATGACGCGGCAAGCCATTGCGAAGTCAAAGAAAAACGTCTCGGCCATCGTCGTGGCGGCAGGGCGCGGAAAGCGGTTCGGCTCCATAAAACAGTTCGTCGAGCTCGGCGGAAAACCCGTTTACATGTGGTCGGTGGACGCTCTGGCTATGTTGCCACAAGTGCGCGAAGTCATCGTGGCAGTGCCGCGCGGACTGTCGGACAGCATTCGTCTGAAATATCCGCGCGGCGGAAAAATAAAATACGTCGCGGGCGGCAAAGAGCGTTGCGATTCCGTCAGAATCGCTCTGGCCGCCGCATCGCGCGACACGGAAATAATATTGGTCCACGACGCGGCGCGGCCGCTCGTGTCAAAAAAAATCATTCTGGCGGCCATACGGGCCGCCGCCCTCGGCGGGGCCGCCATCGCGGCGGTGCCGGCGACCGACACCGTAAAGATATCCGCCGACGGCAAACTCGTTTCCAGGACGGTGCCGCGCTCAAGCGTGTTTCTGGCGCAAACGCCTCAGGTCTTCCGTCGAGAAATCATAATGAAGGCCTACGAAAAGCCCGACCCCTCCGCGACCGACGACTCATATCTCGTCGAGAACAGCGGAGTTCAGCCGGTATTAGTCGCCGGTTCTTACGAAAACTTCAAGATAACGTCGCCGCGCGATTTGGACGCGGCGGAAACGATATTGAATGCCCGTCGCAAAATAAAATTTCCTGATATAAAGAAGAAAATAAAATGAAGGTCGGATTCGGCTACGACATACATCGTTTCAAAAAAGGCCGCCCGCTCATCATAGGCGGTGTGCGCATAAAATATCCCCGAGGGCTTGACGGCCATTCGGACGCCGACGTCCTGACGCATGCCGTAATGGACGCCATTCTGGGCGCCGCCGGACTCGGCGACATCGGACTGCTTTTTCCGAACTCGTCGCCGGAATACAAAGGCGCGTCGTCTCTGGCGCTTCTCGAAAAAGTCGCCGCGCTCGCCCGCAAACGAAAACTCAAAATAGTCAACATAGATTCCGTCGTCGTGGCCGAGGAGCCGAAGATATCCCCCTTTTACGCCGCAATGACGGCAAACATAGCGCGCGCAGCCGCAATAAAACCGTCAGCTGTCTCCATAAAAGCCACAACCAACGAACGGCTCGGCGCCGTCGGAAGCAAAAGGGGCGTGGCGGCGTTCGCCGTCTGCCTTCTTAAATAAATGCCCTCCCTCAATCCCATGAAACCCGCCACACCATCCAAACATTACGGACGGCCTTCGATTGCCGCGATTATATTGTTCGCCGCGCTCGCAGCGTCTCAAATCGTGGTTCACGACTGGTTCATAGACTCAAGAGTCAGGAGCGTTCAGCGCGCGCTGCACGAGCAGGTCGTCGCGTCGGAGGCGCCCGCGCCGATACAGTACCGCGTCTTCGTCCATTACATCGCCGAGGGACTTATGCGCGCGGGGCTTTCTTTTGAGTCCTCATTCGGCGCGATACGTTTCGTCTTCACATTTCTCGCCGCGTGGCTTTTTTATATCTTTCTTAAAACATGGTTCACGACGGAGGCCTCGCTCATCGGAGTCCTGTGGCTTTTCGCCGCGCTGCCTTTCACTTACATAAGATATTACTTCCAGCCGATGGACACGCCGAATCTTTTTTTCTTCATCGCGGGACTCCTTGCGGCGAGACGCGGAAACTTCGCGGGGTTTCTGGCGATACTCGCAGTCGCCATGCTTAACCGCGAAACCGCGATACTTCTCGCCCCCGTATGGCTTTTTACGAATTGGGACGAAAGAAAAAACTCGGCGGTTGCCGTCGAGACTGCCGCGGCGGGAATACTGGGGGTAGGAATTTACGCGGTTTTAAGAAAAATATTCACGCTGAAACCCTATTACTCCGACCTGTTTTATCTTAATTCCAATTTCTTCGACGCGAGAACATATTTCTACGCCGCGATAATATTCGGGCCGTTCATATTTTACGCATTCAGTGATTTACCGTCGAAGCCGACATTTTTGAAAAGGGCGGCGCTCATCATCCCGTTTTTCGTCATAATACATTATACGATGACGATAATGATAGAGCCCAGACTTTGGCTTCCGATGCTACCCGTAATCATAGCGCTCGGCTTGTGGTCAATGGTTCCGAAAACAATGCTGATACCCGACGCAGAGACCGCCCCATCAAACAAAAACACTTCCAAAAGAAAAAACGCGGCGCTTTATTTTGCGCTGTTGGCGGTTTTTAGCGTTTTCTTCGCGGGCTTCTTTCTCTGGTACGAAAAAGCCCATCTGGGCGACAGACAAGACCACGAATTATCCGAAAAAATATTGACCGAGGCGTCGAGACTTTCAGGCGGCGGGTGGGACGAGGGGGCGGTGGAACAATTAAAAAGAGGGACGACACTTTTCCCTGCAAACGCGGAGTTTCACTACCGGCTGGCGCTCTCATACGCTTACCGCATATTCGACGAGAAAAAAGCTCTGGAGCATTTCCGAAAAACCCTGGAGCTCAGCCCTCGTCATCTCGACAGGGAGCGGGCTATGGCCGAGATATCGCGGATTGAATATCACTTGAAAAACAAGGGCGGCGAAATCGGCGCGACTCAAATCTCGCGTTAAATTTATGAAGATAAAAATATACAACACCCTCTCGCAAAAAAAAGAGGACTTCGCCCCGCTCGACGGAAAAACCGCGCGGCTCTACGTCTGCGGCATAACGCCCTACGACTCGGCGCATCTGGGCCACGCACGATGTTACGTGGCATTCGACGTAATAAAACGTTTCCTTGAGCGCGCGGGTTACGGGGTAAAACATATTCAGAATTTTACCGACGTGGACGACAAAATAATAAACCGCGCGAATGAAACCAAAGAACTTGAAAGCGACCGCGAAACCACCGACGGGAAGGACTCCTCGGCGGCCAAGGAAAGATGCCGGCGACTTTCACAAAAATATATAGACGATTATTTCGAGCATATAAGAAAACTCGGCGTCCGCGACGCCGACGACTACCCGAAGGTCACCGTTACAATGCCGGAAATCATCGCGCTCGTCGGCAGACTCATTGAGCGCGGATACGCCTACGAATCCGGCGGGGACGTATATTTTTCCGTGCGCAAATTCCCCGACTACGGCAAACTCTCGAAGCGCTCTCTCGACGATATGATATCGGGCGCGCGCGTCGCGCCCGACGAGAAAAAGAACGACCCGCTCGATTTCGCCCTGTGGAAAAAATCAAAGCCGCTTGAACCGGCGTGGGAATCGCCGTGGGGCTGCGGCCGTCCGGGGTGGCATATAGAATGTTCCGCAATGGCTCAAAAATATCTGGGCGAGACGATAGATATACACGGCGGAGGGCAGGACCTGATTTTTCCCCACCACGAAAACGAAATAGCCCAATCCGAGGCCGCTACGGGCAAGACCTTCGCGCGGTATTTCGTCCACAACGGGTTCGTGACGATAAACTCCGAGAAAATGTCCAAGTCGCTGGGCAACTTTTTCACTCTCTCGGACATATTCAAGAAATACGAGCCCCATGTTGTGAGGTATTTTCTCATCTCGCAACATTACCGCTCGCCGCTCGATTTTTCCGACGAAGGTCTCCAACAATCGAAAAACGCCGTCGAAAGAATACAAAATGCCCTGTTCGACGCGCATATTCTGACACAAGCGCTTCCGCCAAAAATAGCTATTAAGGGTGATGTAGTCGGCGGAATTGTCGGAGGCGCGGACGAAACAATCGGCGGAATTGAGCGCGCCTTCGACGCGGCCATGTCGGACGACTTCAACACCGCCGAGGCGCTCGCTCAAGTTCACGCCGCGGTGTCTTATATTTTCATTCTGAACCGCGACAAACCCACGGGCTTGAACAAAAAAACGGTTCTTGCCGCGATAGAAAGCGTCAACAAAATGCTCGACGCGCTCGGCATAAATCTTTCCATATCGCAGGCGATACCGCCCGACGTCGTCAAACTCGCCGAAGAGCGCGAGGACGCGCGGAAATCGAAAAATTATAAACTCGCCGACGAACTGCGCGACAGAATAAAATCGCTCGGATATTCTGTTGAAGACACGAAAGGCGGCGCGCATGTCAAAAAACTATAACCACGAGGCAAAAAAATGAACCGAGACAATAGACGAAACGACGGAAAAAAGAGATTCGCGCGGGAGAACAAACCCGCGCGCGACGCTTCCGATTTCATCGCCGGTTACCACCCGACAAGAGAGTTCCTCATAAAAAACCCGTCGCGGGTGTCCAAGATACTCGTATCCCACCGCTCAAGCGGTCTCGACGAGATAATAGGCATAGCCAAAGCCAACGGCATTCCGTTTCATTTCGCTCCGCCTGAAAAACTCAAAGAAATCACGGGGCGCGGCGAAAATATAGTCGCGCTGGTTTCAAACACTCCGCTATTAGGGATGGATGAACTCAGGGAAAAGGCCGCCCGTCTCGGGAACAGCGGACTTTTCGTCATTCTCGACGAGATAACCGATACGCACAATCTGGGGGCGATAATCCGCTCCGCCGTATGCTTCGGCGCCAACGGCGTGATAATACAGAAATGGAGAGCGGCGACCTTGACCGCCGCGGTACACACCTCATCCGCCGGGGCGGTCTCGCACATAGATGTCTTCAGCGTGCCGAACGTGAAACACGCGATAACAGCGCTAAAAGAATTGTCTTACTTTGCGGTGGGTTCTTCGTCGGAAGGCAACACTAACATAGAAAGTTTTTCGTTTCCCGGAAAACTTGCCGTCGTAATCGGTTCGGAAGAAAGCGGTATCAGGAAAACCGTCTCGGAACTCTGCGACACAATCATATCCATCCCCCAGAACAAATCAATCGCTTCCCTGAACGCTTCGGTGGCGGCGGGCATAATTCTTTATGCCGCGCACAAGCGCTCTCACAAAATCTGAATAT
Organism: Endomicrobiia bacterium; assembly: GCA_030018875.1. Lineage (GTDB taxonomy): Bacteria > Elusimicrobiota > Endomicrobiia > PHAN01 > PHAN01 > PHAN01. The sequence goes on from JASEHK010000017.1 coordinate 8,465, forward strand.
CGTTTTTTCGACGCCTAATCAGTCGAGAGGGCGTCCTGCCCTTTGAGATATGTGTATGGCCGCCTTGCAAGACAGCGCTCCCACGAGCGCGCCCAGCGCCGCTCCTACAATAGAATCGAAGGGATAATGAACTCCGACGTAAATGCGGGAATACGCGCTCAAAAAAGCGCAAAAATAAGCGGCGACGGCGACCCATCTTTCCTTGAGGAATTTTTTAGCGGGGTTTTGCTCGGCGGGAACGTTTTTCTTGAAGAAAAACGCGAACATGGTTGCCGCGGCAAATGAATTGAAAGCGTGGGAGGACGGCATCGAACAACCCGCCGCGCCGACGAGTTGGCGCACGCCGTCGAGGGTTTCGAACGGACGGGGCCGCGCGAACAACTCTTTAAGAATTTTGCTTGAAATGATGTCTGCGAGAACTGTTCCGAGCGCTATGCTCAGAGCCGCAACGCGCCCGCGATACTTTCCGAAAATAATAAGCCCCGCAAAAAGCAGCAGAAAGGCCGGATAGAAGTTTCTTGTGTCGGTCACGAAAGGCAGCAACTTGTCCAAAAAATCGGCCGTGAGCGACCCGTTCAAAAACCTGAAAAGCGCGACGTCAACTGATGAGAGAAAGTCGAATAACGCTCGAATCATAGCGCGAGAACTTCACAAAGAGCTTCCAGAGATGGCCGGATAACGGGCGGCTCGCCGACGGACTTTGAGGCCGCGGCGACGTCTTTAAGCCCTGAGCCGGTGATTACGCACAATGCCGTCTCGTTATCTTTTATCCGCGAGGCGATTTTTTTTAAGCCCGCGACGGCTGCCGCGGCGGCGGGTTCCGGAAATACTCCCGAGGTCTTCGATGTCAGCGCTATGGCGGCGATGATTTCGTCGTCGGACACCTCGACGGCGAAGCCGCCGGATTCAAGGAGCGCGCGCACGGCGGCGACGCCGTCACGCGGCATGTCAACGGATATTGAATCCGCGATGGTCGTGGCGCGAACGGGTTTTACTTCGATTTTCGAGGAAGGATTTTTCATCGCGGCCGCGTAAGCAAGAGAAACCGCGTTCGATTTTTCCGACTGGACCGCGACCATTTTCGGAAGTTTTTCGATGAGGCCGAGCGCCTTCATATCCTTGAAACCTTTCCAAATGCCGCTTATAATGTTGCCGTCGCCGACGGAAACAAATACATAATCCGGCGGCTCCCACGAAAACTGCTCGCATATTTCGTGACCGCAGGTCTTCTTGCCTTCGCGGGTTATCGGATTGTATCCAGTGTTGCGGTTGTACCATCCGAACTTTTCCGTTGCCTTTATCGAAAGGTCGTAAGCGTCGTCGTAGGCGCCGTCTACGGCCACAACGCGAGCTCCAAAGTTCATCAACTGCGCTATCTTGGCCTTAGGCGCAGTTTTGGGAACGAGTATCACGCACGGGAAAACCACGCTTGCCGCCACGCAGGCCAGAGCCGCTCCCGCGTTTCCCGTCGAAGCGGCCACGATTTTTTCCACGCCGTTTTCACGGGCGTACGCCAGAACGACCGACGAAGCGCGGTCTTTGAAGGACGCCGACGGATTGCGCGAGTCGTCCTTTATAAAAACATTCTTGATTCCAACGGCGACGGCAAGGCGCCTGGTTTCATAGACAGGCGTCCAGCCGACTTGAAGATTCGGGATTTTATCGAGGTTTTGTAAAGGTAAAACATCCAGATAGCGCCAGTGGTCGAAGCGCAAATTGCTTTCAAGAGACCGCCGCGTCAGAGTTTTTTTTATCGCCGCGGAATCGTAAATGACATCGAGATTGCCGCCGCAGTCGCACAGATACCGGATGGGCTCGTATTCTATCTCCTTGCCGCAGTCAAGACATTTATATCCGATGATTTTTTTCATTTGTCCAACGCCGCTAAGCCGTCATAGATTCCACCCACATCCTGAACCATGGCAACAATATTTTATCAAAATCGCCGATGTTCCGCGTTATCTCCGCCAACCCATTTTTCACGCTTCGGTGTCGGGAAACTCCGCGCGAAACCGCGCGGGCTATCGCGACTCAGCACGCGCCTCGACAAGACGTTTTTTATTTTTCCCGTCGAGAATGAGCACGGAATTTCGGCCGCCGTGGCCGTCGGGGGAGAGACCATCGGCAAAGTTGTCCGCTATCCAGCGTTCGCCGTCAACCATGAATTTGTACTGATACCTTCCGGGCATGGGAAGATATACCGTCGTGCGCCACAGTCGTTTTTCGCTCTTGTCGGATTTCATCTGATTGCCGGTCGCAAGCGCGTTCCAGTCGTTGAAGTCTCCGGCGACAGCGACGCTTTCGGCGTCAGCGTCGGCGACGAAGTGGAAAGTAACCTCGCAGAGAGGGCTTTTTGAAGCGACTTCTTTCAATTTTTTGCCGGCGAGCTTTTGCGCCGTAGAGTAAACCTCGCCGGAGTAATCGCCGATGTCCAGTAACGCCTGCATCGCCGCCACGTATTTGAAAAAATACCGTCTCAATATCTCATCTCGAAGATGACTTGCGACAAAGTAAAAAGAAGATATTTCGTTTGCTCTCTGCCGGAAAAGTTCGACATCGGTGGTACGGTATTCGGTGACGTTTTTGGCAAGCCAGAGCCGCCAGTCGCTTTCCAGTTCGTCGGTGGTTTTGCCGTAATATTGTTTTATGAGTTCGTCGGCGTTTTGAGCGCCGGCGGTCACGAGAAGTTTTTCGAACTTTTCAAAACCGTGTTCTTTGATAAGATACGCTCCGAATGAGATAAACTTTGAAGAACAGAAACTCCAGACGTCCCGATCGTAGCTTTCTTTGAGCAGTCGGCTGACGGGATATTCCGTATCCAGCGGCCGGTCAATAATCCATCGCGCCGGCGAATGCACGTCGCGCTCGCAGAAAGCGGCGGTGAAACCGTATAACGTTTGGTTGAATTTTCTCGGCGCTTTCTGAGTTTTAAGGTGCTTCTGCAAAAACAACGCCAACACGATACCTTCTTCCAAATTGCCTTCGATGAGTTTTTCTATCGTTGGCAGAGACGACGCTAAAAATGCGAATTCGTCCGAGCGCTTCCATGCGTTCAAGGGATAGTATATGAGAAACGTAGAAATTATGCCGTTGGAAGTCATTGACGCTCTCCCCCACCCGTGCGATCGGCCTTCGAATAAAGGATGGACGAGATAAACGGAGATTTTATTTTCGAAGCGGATGTTCAGACGGCGGGCGGTTTTTTCGTAGATTCGTTCGGTGATCTCGGCGATGGAAACGCGCTCTTTGTATGCGTCGCTTTCCAAATCGTCGAAGTAAAAAACGAAGTTCGTTGTTTCGTAACTCGGCTGGCGCGCGGATGCGTGCGCGGGCAGGGCGCAGACTGCGACTGCCACGAACGAAAAAACGGCAAAAAATACAGACAAACCCTCACTGAGACGCGACATAATCCCCCCTTTATATAACCAACGCCCGGCGTTTGTTTCGGTGCGTGTTAAGTTTTACGTCATTTTCCCATCTGAGCAGATGAGAAAATCCGTTCCGGCGCGCATCAGACTCGACGGCCGGGCGCGGTTTTTATTTTGACGATTTCGGCTCTGCGCCGCGCGCCGTGTTGTCGGAGAAGTTTACCTCGTAGTTGCCGGTAGGCGATAGAGGAAAATAAGGCTCCGAGAACGTCTGCGGCGGCGTATAAGGTTGATGATGCGTAGCGCCACTGCCGCCCATGTTGACGTTCAGTTTAAAATTCTCCGACGACGACGGAGCGTTCTGAAACGTTTTGTCCGCCATAAAACCCCCATGGGAAGGAAGCAATGCGATGACATCGGAAGGTCTCGCCCCCTAATCCCGTTTCATTTTACAATATTTAATTATACAAATCAAATGTTACGAAATTGTTCGCAATCCGGGGCGCCGCCGATTTTACGCATTGACGAACTCGACGCCTTTTTCGGAAGATATGAAAATGATGCCCGGCTTTGCGTAAAATTTTTCGAACGCGGTGGCGTAAAACTCCTCGATGTTTTTCAACGCAAGGATTTTTCTGTCAGTATTTTCGGGCGGGAAAGATAAAGAGGCGTTCGATTCGGCGTAGATATCCAGCGCGCTGACACCGCCGCGCGCGGGGATATCCGCAAGCGTCGCCGAAAATTTATTCGTCTCAAGGAAGCGGGGTTTTCCGTCGGGAGGGATCATAAAATCCATCGTCAAGGCGCAGCCGCAAGCCGCCGTGAAATCGAAAGCAGCCAAGAGTTCGTTCAATCCGCCGATATGAGAAATTTCCGCGTCGGTCCAGTAGTTCGCGGTTATTAATTCGCCCAGTTTCGTCGGATGATTTTTCGACACCCTGGCAAAATCGAGCCCGCACACGATTTTTTTACACCAGCCCGCGGATAAAACTGACGGCCGGGCGTCCCGCGCGAGCACGCTAAAACCGCAGCAGTTCAGTTTATGGACGACGTTTTCGGCGCCGTCGGAGAAAGGGTCGTCGGTGACGAGCATCTCCGATAGGATTATGTCCTGTCCGCGCTCTTTTGCGACTGTGTCCGCCAGATCGAAAAGCCATAAGCCGAGATTGTCTCTCGGGAAGACCGCGTACCCGAGCGTCGGTGTAAGACGCGAAGCCGCCCCTGCGGAACTTTTTAATATTAAATAATCGGAGGTGAAAAAACCGCAAAGAGCATCCAGCGTCGCGGCCGGCGAGCCGCGCGCAGCCGGCGGAATTATCGCACTTGCCGGCAGTAGCGAAGTTTTTTGTTTCAGCGCGAGCGCCAACATCTGAAAAGATTTCGAGTTAAGCGCGGGGTGAGTCCACCCCGCGACGTCGTCGCCGTGGGAAAGAGCGGCAATAACGGCGCGCGAAGTCGCGTCAGAAAACTGTAAATCGTAAATACACGGGCGCTGGTTTTGCGACGACAACCGCACGGAAGCGTCGTCATCGGCGCATATCTCGACCTCACGGGCAACTTCGAAATAAATCTCCAACACCCCCCTTTGCTTCTCCGCGCCCCGCGGTCGGCCGAACAGATACTTCGTCGGATATGGCTCGTCTCCGCGCAGCCGCGAACGGATTGTTTCGAAGAGATTCTTCGTTTCATTGCCGGAATAGACGCGCCGCGTCTCGCCAAACGGCGCCAGCGCCGCTTCGAGGAAATCGCGCCGCAGTATAATCGCCGCGGTTTCTTTCATAATACTATTTCCGACGAGAATACATCTTTTTGTTTCACGCTGTGCCGCTCCGTTTATCGCGCCGACTCCGATTTATGATTTTCGCATTCGCCGTGAGTATCGCTTGACATATTTGTTATATAACTCGTGGCGTCAGGCGGTAACAATACGCAAGAACATCCCATATCCACCTCCGTACCCCACTTTATAGCGTCGGAAAAAACAGCGATAAACTCCCAATCGCCGTTCTTCCGTAATTTAGAAATAAAATCGGGAAAATCATTCGAGTAAGACGCGTATTTAATCATAAATCGCATCGCCGAGGAGCGTTCCGACGGAGAGAGTAAAAAAAGTTTTTTTCTGAAAATTTCAGTGTGCTTAAACAACAAACTTTCCATCATACATCCGAATTCGCCGTATCTGTCTACCTCAAAAACCGAACTATCTTTGGCGATATCAAGCGATATTTTGCAAATATACGTCATATATCGCCGATTGAAATTCTCAAGGACGCCAATATAATAGTTGCCGCTCCTATACAATTCCCCCGCGTCTTCAAAACGGGGCGCGTCCATCTTAAATCCGAACATCGCGTCAAAGTCCTTCCGGTTCTTGGGGAAATGTTTAAGATATTCGGCTTGTAATGTCGATGAGGTGGGATTCTTTTTTAATTTCTCGAAGATATTTTTGAGGGAGGCGGCGTGGGGCGAAAGAACTCGATTCCTTTCGTATTCCTCCTCTTTTTCTCTTTCCTTTTGAGCCGCCGCTCTCCATTCATCCCACTCTTTTCGAGCCGCCTCGCTCGATTCGGGCGGATACCATTTTTCCTCTCCCTCTCCTGACGTCGGCGCGTAAAGTTGTTGTGTAAAAAATAACAACAGCGGCATTGCCGCTGTCAAAACAAACATTTTTTTTGAAGCCCCCATTTTCCCTCCCCGATTTTTAGAAACTATGTGTGTGCGGCTCCTCAGTCGTAAACCGCGTCGAGATTGCCGCCGCAGTCGCACAGATACCGGAGCGGCTCGTATTTGATTTCTTTGCCGCAATCCATGCATTTATATCCGAGTATTTTTTTCATTTTTGCATGGTCGCCGTTTTATTAATTATCTGCCTGATCTTGCGGCAAAAGCGAAGGCGCCGAAATAATCGCTCCAGGATTTTGCCGATGAAGAATAAGTATTGTCGGAATAAAAATAATCCAAGAGTGTTTCTTCAAGCCGCAATAGCTCCCGCAGTCGCGAGCCGCGATTTCTTTTGTCGGCTATGGTCAATTCCAGAAGTTCTAGCGCCCGTTCGAACGCCTTTTCGCCGAAATTTACGCGGCCCCTGTTTTTCCAGTCGAGCGCCCGCTCCACCTCGCTGCCGATATTGGCCATCTGTTCCAAAAACGACAATTCGAACCATCTGCCGGCGGCTAATTGTTTGTGGATATGCGCGCTCATCGTTCTATTATCAGATTTCCGACGATAACCGTTATCTTTTCTCTGATAATGGTGTCGTCAATGCGGCGCGTGCGGTTTCCGCGGCGGGGACTTATATTTATCATAGAATCAAACTCAATGCGCTCATCGCGGCCAAGTTCGGGATATATATTTATGCCCCATAAATTTTTTTGTTCGGAGCCGTTCTCAATAAGCAGCGTCTCTTCGTCGGCATGAAGTTCTCCGCCGACGGCCATAATGTTTCTTTCCACATCCACCACGGCCTTGACGAAATCGCCGAAGATATCTCCGGCCATTTTTCTTAATTCGGGAAGCGGTATCTTGGCGGTTACGATTTTCATTCGACTATAGTTCCGGCGAAGTTTTTTTCAGAAAAGATTCTATTTTGAGACCGTTGAAAAACCCCCTTTTTGTCATGCTGAACTGACACGCAG
>JASEHK010000180.1 GCA_030018875.1 Endomicrobiia bacterium
GAAAAGACAGGGCATAGGGTTTAGAATTCTTGGTTTATTTATTTTTGTTTTTCTCTATCCCCTAATCCCTATCCCCCATACCCTATCCTTTGTCCCCTGCCTTTACGGAGCATACAACGACTTCGGCATTGGCGCCAGAATGCTTGGCGCCGGCGGCGCGGCCTCGGCCGTCGGAGACGATATTTACGCGCCCGCGCTTAACCCGGCCGGCCTCGCTTACCTCAAAAGAGCCCAGATGGCCTTTGAGTACGGACGTCTTCATCTGAATCTTTCCGATGGCTCCAATCTTTTCAACGGCTTCGCCGGAGCGGCGTATCCGTTTATAAAATCGGAGATAGTCGAGAGAAGAGTATTTACTCCGGCGTCGGTAGCATTATCTTCGCCGCCCGCGGTATCAGCGCCGTCGGCATCTACCGAAACCGCCGCATCTCCGGAACCTACCGGGTCAACGCGCTTGGGCGTTGAGACCGGAATATCAAGAACGCTATCGAGCGCTGTAATGTTCTCTTACCGTTCGATGAACCTTTCGGAGTATTATTCCGAAAGCGTTTTCAATCTCGCGTACGCCCGGTTTTTGGGGCGACGGCTGGCCGTGGGAGTCGCCGTCAAGGCGCTGAGCGATTCCTTTATCGGAAACGAATATCTCGACCGCTCCGGGGTTTTCGATTACGGCAAAAAGCTTTCCAAAACATCTTTTACGGGCGACATCGGATTTATATGGAATCCTTTTCCGAGGTTTTTCGTCGGTGGCGCGGCCATGGATTTTACCGAACCCGACATAGGTTATCTTGAAACCGACCGCCTCTGCGCGACTTACAGATTGGGCGTCGGTATGAGAAAGTCCGACTCCATGTTCGCTTGCGACGCAAGTTATGCGCCACGCGCGAAAAACCTTGAGATATCTTCCGGTTTCGAGCGAAGATTAGGCGATATAGCGGCCTTGCGGGGCGGTCTTGTTTACGGTCGTTTCGAGAACTCGGACTCATGGCGCATTACGACGGGAATGGGTTTCGAGATTTCGGACTCCATCGCCCTGGACTACGCCGTAATTTATCCTTTGACCGTGCTCAAAAACACTTACGGCTCGCACTGGGTCTCTTTCATATTTCGTTTCGGAAAAGTGCCGCCGGATGAGATAGAGCCGGGCAGTTTGGAACGCGCGTATCAGGAACTCTCGGAAGAAAAGTCCCGCCTTGAAAGCCGCCTCGTTCAGACGGAAGCCGAGAAGCGGCGCCTCGAAGAGGTGCTTATCGAGGAGTCCACCGTCCGCATAAGAGAAAGAATAAAGCAGGCCAGAGATGCGGCGCGCCATGAGGCGTCGAGGCCGCAGGATAAAGCAGGAGCCGACGTCGCCGTCATAAAGGGGGTCACGGGCTCGCGCACCCACATCGTTCAAAGGGGCGACACGCTTCAGTCTCTGTCCGAAAAATACTACAAAGACTCCAAACTATGGATAGAAATATACAACGCCAATCGTAATGATATAGGCCGCGGCGGAACTCTCAAAATCAATCAAGTTCTGGTGATACCGCCTCATGCGCAGCGCGCCTCTGTCCCGTCGCTTCCGTCGCCTCGGGCGTCTGATGCGGCTGCGGAGACATCCGTCCTTCCCGCGCCGCCATCGGCAGTCCCCGTTCCCGAGATAAAAATAGTTCCATCGCCCGCCGCTCCCGAAATATCTCCCGAGTCCGCCCCCAAAGAACGCCCCCCGGTCAAACCCAAGTCGTCCGCGCGTTCTCACACGGTCATTCAGGGCGAGAACTTGCGAAGTATAGCCGCAAAATACTATAATGACCCCGAAAAATGGCGCGCCGTTCTCGACGCCAATAAAGATAAAATAGTGCGCGGCCAGATCAGACCCGGCACGCAACTCGTGATACCTTAAAAAAGGATTAAGAATTAAGGATTAGGCATGGCCAAAGCAGGACACAAAAAACAATGAGCGAAAACGAAGAAAAACTTTATACCGAAGGTTTAGAGGATAAAGCCGTCGGAGATTCCTGGGATTGGGTGCAGACCGAGCTCAAAAAACTCGAAGACGAACTCTCCCCGGATTCCGGAATGCTCGAGGTGGTTGACGCCATCTCCGTGGCCGACTTCTGGAAGCGCCGCTACGACGAAGAAAGTATGCTTTGGGAGCGCAAACTTCAGCGCAAGGAAGAGGAAAAGTCGAGCCTCAAGGAAAAGACCCAGACGCACGAAGTCGCTTTGAAAGAACTCGAATGGAAACTAAAAGAACTTGATAGAAGGTGGCAGCAGGAAAAAGTGGTTCTTGAAGACCGCCTTAAATCCAAGGAACTTGAAGCCGAGCTCCAGAAGATAAAACTCCAATGGGAGATGCGGCTCAAGGCGCTTGAAGAAGAAAATAAAAATCTTAAGACCAAGATATCGTCGGTAACCGGCGTGCCGCTACAGCCCTCGGACGCGGCGGCTGCGGGCGGTTTTGCCTATGCTCCGTCGTTCGGTATGGGCGCCGGTGTCGCGGATGCCAGGATACGGGAGTTGGAAGAAAAACTCCGTCAGAGCGAGGAAGAGCACCGCAAGGCGCTCAAAAAACTCGACGAAGAAAAAACATCCGTCCATCGCCAACTCGAAGAGAAAGAAAGTAATTTTCACCAGGAGAAAGCCGCGTGGGAGACGTTGGAGCGCGAGGTCTCTCAAATGAATCATCAGATGATTGACCGTCTCAAACTCCTCAGGGAAAGAGAGCAGGACCATTTCACGGTTTTGGAGGATCTCGCCCGCGGGTTCGCCCACCGCGTCAGAAATTATCTGGGCATCATTTCGGGCACGATACAGCTTTGCGTCGCCAATTATAAAATGGACGAGGAGTTGAAAGGCCAACTCGTGATAGTTGATCAGAACGTGGCCGATATGCTCAAATCCATCGAAGAATTTTTGGCTTTGGCCCGGATACCTCAGATGTCGCCCGTCAAGATGCAGATTGCGGACATCGTCGAGAAATCCCTTGGCTCTCTCTCGGACAAAATCAAATCCTCCGGCATTACGCTTGAAAAAAACTTCGCCGCCGTTCCCGACCTCGACATAGACGAGAAACTCCTGACCGAAGCCCTCGGACATATTTTATCCAATTCTCTTGAGGCGATGTCCGCGGGAGGCGGAACGCTCTCCGCGGCGATAAGTCACGACGCGGCAAAGTCATTAGTTACGCTTAAAATATCCGATACAGGCGCCGGAGTTTCCGAGGCGCACCTCAAAAAGATATTCCAGCCGTATTTCACCACGAAGAAAAACCGCAAAGGGCTCGGCCTCACCGCCGCCAAGCGCATAGCCGACCTCCACGGCGCGTCCTTGGGCATTGAAAGCGTCAAAGCCAAAGGCTCCACGGTCAGCGTCGTTTTCATCGTTAAATGAGATTGTTGAAAAAGGTCTTTGTAGTCGCCCCGCCTTGCGGGGCTTCCGTCG
>JASEHK010000181.1 GCA_030018875.1 Endomicrobiia bacterium
CGGCAGTGCTTTTCGTAATGACTCTCGCTACGCTGGTCTCCTGGCCGGTTTATCATCTCATCCTTAAACCCATGGATTTGGTTTTTCTTCGCACGGTTTCATTCATACTTATAATAGCCTCGCTGGTTCAGTTCGTCGAGATAGTGATGAAAAAATATTTTATGCCGCTATACAAAGCGCTCGGCATCTATCTCCCTCTGATAACCACCAACTGCGCCATACTTGCCGTGGCATTTCTTAACATAGATTACGGATACTCTATCGTCAAGGCCCTTGTTTATACATGGGGCGTGGCCGGCGGATACGCGCTGGCGATAATTCTTTTCGCTTCGGTCAGAGAGAAAATAAAGACCGCGCCGATTCCGAAGTTTCTCGACGGATACCCGATAGTTTTTTTTACCGCGGCGCTGATGGCTGTGGCGTTTATGGGCTTTACGGGACTTTTCTCGATAAGATAAAATGAGCGACATCGTCGGCGGGCTGGTATTTTTAAGCGGCATAGGTTTTCTTATGGGCTTCGGGCTCGCTTTTGCGGCCAAGAAGTTTGCCGTAAGCGTAAATCCCGTCGAAGAAGAGATAATAAAACTGCTGCCCGGCGCGAACTGCGGGGCATGCGGATACGCCGGGTGCGCAGGATACGCCGAGGCGCTTATCGCCGGACTCGTCGAGGCCGGCAAATGTCCCGTCGCCGACCCGGAAACCAACAAGAAAATCTCGGCCGCGCTGGGTAAAGAACTTACGCAAAATGCCCGTCGCACGGCGATAATCTTTTGCGGCGGCGGCTCGAAGTGCCGCGATAAATACGAATACGACGGCATCGAGGACTGTGCCGTGTCGGACGGAATATTCGGCGGGCCAAAGTCCTGCGAGTACGGATGCGTGGGTCTGGGCAACTGCGCGCGCATATGCCCTTTCGGGGCAATTGACTACGTCAAAGGCGAAGTGCCGGTTATCGCCGAGGCAAAATGCACATCCTGCGGATTGTGTGTGGCCGCCTGCCCCAAAAAGATAATTCATCTGGTCGAATGTAAATACCGCTATCATATACAATGTTCGTCCACCGACAAAGGCGCCAGGGTCAGGCAGATATGCCCTCCGGGATGCATAGGCTGCGGAATATGCGTGAAACTCTGTCCGCAAAATGATATAATACTCTCGAACAACCTCGCCCGAATGAAGTACGATGCCTGCGACAATTGCGGCGTCTGTGAGGTCAAGTGCCCGACGAAAACCATCGTCAGGGCGAAGCAAATCCAAAATGCCGACAATTTTTAGATTAAGAGGATATCGTTTTGTTTTTTATAGTAACGAAGGGTTTGAACCTTGTCATACGCATGTTATTGGTCAGGGCGGCGAAGCAAAATTTTGGATTCCATCTTGTGAGATTGTTTGGAGTTATAATTTCAATCCCGGTCAGTTAAGAGCAATTTTAGATATCTTGAAAGAAAACACTCGTAGAATTGAGGAGGCGTGGCATGAATACTTTAACCACTGAGCAAGTCAAACTGCCCGCGATTACATCTGTTAAGTTCTCAAAAGATATTATGATAGTTGGTTTGAGCGATGGCAGAACCTTATCAATCCCAATTGCTTGGTATCCAAGATTAGTAAAAGCAACCGGAAAACAATTGAAAAACTTTGAAATTTCTCCCGGTGGTTATGGAATCCATTGGCCGGATGTTGATGAAGATTTAAGTGTCCGGGGGTTCTTGTTCCCATGAAAATAAAAATATAATAGTTGGTTCTTTGTTGCGGAGTTGTGAAAATAGAATGCTGTTTTCTTAAAGATGAGCGATGGCCCCGCTCGCGGTCGCGGGTTCTCATCAAAAAGGCCGTTATTTCGCACGCCGGCTGATTTCCTTAAAACGGGTCCTCCGACGTAACGTCGGAGGCGTTTGGGAAAGATGACGCCGGCGGAGGAAACGCCCGCTTAGTAAGTCGCGTTTTAGAGACGGACAATAGGCAGGCCTACAAAACCACAGGAGGCAGTAAAGATGGTTGCAAACTTTACGATGAAGTCGCTTTTGGAAGCAGGTGTCCATTTCGGACATCAGACGAGACGATGGAACCCGAAGATGGCCAAGTATATCTTCGGAGCGCGCAAACTTACCGGCGGCAAAGAGACCATCCACATAGTGGACCTGCAGAAGACCGTCAAGGAACTTAAAAAAGCCCTCAAGTTCGTCAAAGATTCAGTTGCCGCGGGCTCGACGGTGCTTTTCGTGGGAACGAAAAAACAGGCCGCGCCCGTGGTCAAGGAAGAAGCGTCCAAATGCCAGTCATTTTACGTCGTGGAAAGATGGCTCGGAGGGACTCTGACCAATTTCGAGACCCTCAAGAAATCTCTCGACAGGTTCAGTGATATCCACAGGATGAAGGTCGGCGGAGTGCTCGACAAACTCTCCAAAAAAGAGGCCTCCCGACGCAATAAGGAACTCGCCCGTTTCGAAAAATATCTTGAAGGCATAAAGGAGATGAAAGAACTGCCCGGCTTGGTATTCATTGTGGATCCTCACGAGGAAGCGACGGCCGTTGCCGAGTGCCGCCGTCTCGGGATACCCACCGTCGCTGTCTGCGACACCAACACCGACCCGGAACTCATAGACTATCCGATACCGGGCAACGACGACGCCATACGGGCCATACAGTTGTTCTGCCAGCTTGTCTCATCGGCCGTTTTGGAAGGCCGCGAAATGGCGCAGAAGGCGGCCGCTCCGTCTCAGGATTCCGATGCGGCGAATGCGTCCGAGACGGCCGAGTCTTACACGCCCCAAGTGCCCGAAGACGAAATGAACAAGGAAATAACGCTATAAAAAAAAGTAGATAGTAGATAGTAGATAGTAGATAGTAGATAGTAGATAGGGAAAAATCTCGGTCGGGGTCGGTTCGTAGCCCTGCCCCCCATTTACTATCTACCGACCCCTATCTACTATCTACCGACCCCTATCTACTATCTACTGCCCCCTATCTACTATCTACTATCTACCGACTTAATTACAGGAGAAGCGAATAATGTCAAACGTGGAAAACATTCAGAAATTGCGGTTGATGACCGGCTCCGGAATAGTGGATTGTAAAAAGGCCCTTCAGGAGGCTGGCGACGATATCGTCAAGGCCGTCGAGATATTGAGAAAAAAGGGACTGGCGACGGCCGTCAAAAAATCATCTCGCGCGGCGGATCAGGGCATAATAGAATCTTATATACACGCCGGCGGAAAGCTCGGCGTGCTCGTCGAGGTCAATTGCGAGACCGACTTCGTCGCTCGCTTACCCGAGTTCCGCGCGTTAGTTAAAGAAATATCCATGCAGATAGCCGCGGCGAATCCTCTTTGGATAAAAAGAGAGGACGTGCCCGAAGAGGTCGTCGAAAAAGAGCGCGAAATATACAGACACCAGCTTA
>JASEHK010000182.1 GCA_030018875.1 Endomicrobiia bacterium
ACGGCAAAAGTAAAAAATGCGGTGAAAGTTATATCTGTGAGAGCGCTTCTTGCGTGAAAAAGATACTGTTGCGTAAAAGTCAGAATGATTCCCGCCAGAAAAGCGGTTGTCCGATTAAAATATCTGTTCGCAAAAATCATCGCCGCCAGAACGCATAAAAACCCGAGCGACGCCGACGGCAATCTCATCGCAAAAGCGTTAAATCCGACGGCTTTCCCGCCAATGGCGTTCAACCAGTAAAAAACCGGCGGTTTGCCGTTGTGAAAATCCGGTTTGTATCCGTACTGCGGCGTCAGATAGTCCCCGGTTTTTTCCATCTCTTTGGCGAACTCGGAAAAAAAACATTCGTCGCTGCCGAGAGGCGTCTCCGAGAGTCTGTGAAATATGACTATAAAAGAAATCAGCGCGGCGAATGGCAATAAATATTTTTTTTGTTCCATCGTCGCGGAGAAGATATTTGTCATGAGAATCTTAACTTCCAGACGAGCAGCATCGCCTCAAAAATAATGCTTTTGGATATTTTGGATTTCCCCGCCGCCCTGTCGGTGAAGATTATCGGATATTCCGAAACCTTGAAGCCCGCGCGCGAAGAGCGGTATTTCATCTCTATCAAAAAGCCGTAGCCCTCGGTTTTTATATCGGATATTCCGACGGAGCGCAAGACTTCCGTCTTGATACAGGCGAACCCGGAAGTTAAATCGCGCACGCCTATGTCGGTGACCGCGCGGGCGTAGATATTTCCGAAACGGCTTATTATCTTTCTTCTCAGCGGCCAGCCCCTCGTGCCGCCGCCGGCGACATAACGCGAGCCGACGACATAGTCCGAGTCGGAGAGTTTGTCGAGCATCTTCGGCATATAATCGGGGTTGTGAGAGAAGTCGGCGTCCATCGTGAACACCGCGTCATACCCCCTATCGAGCGCGTAGCCGAAACCCGTGATATAAGCGCTCGCAAGTCCGACCTTGCCGGGACGCCGAAGCAGTTTCACCGACGGATTCAATTCGCTTATCGCGGCCACGACATCGCCGGTTCCGTCGGGGGAGCCGTCGTCTATAACCAGAATATCGAAGCCCGCGCCGAGCGCGATTATGCGCTCTATTATGCCGGCGATGTTTTCTTTTTCATTGTAAGTCGGAATTATCGCGAGGCATCTCATATTAGAATCCTCTGAAATCGGCGCATTCGTATATCGTGTAAGTCCTTATCGTTCTTCCTCGGTATTTTGCTTCGAAAATACGGTTTCCGGTTATAGCGCCGTAATTAGCGGGATTGACGGGGCCGGAATAAACGTCCGTGTAATAATCGAATGCGACGCATCTTCCGCTTGCCGCCGCGTTGTCTTTTCGCCAATACGGAAACTGATTTGTTCCCGCGCGGACGTCGAGGCGCATTCTTGAATAGTAAAGAAGCTCAGCGGCGGATTGATAGTCTATCGCTATGACCGGCGAGCCGCCGGCGACGCGCTCGACTTCCGCAGTGAACTCCCGCCATCCGCGAAAACGGTTCAGCGGATCCATAAGAGCCCATTTTTCGTCGAAGGACGCCAGCGGCAACGACCCGAACATAGCATGCGCGTATAAAATAGCCACGAGCGAGGCGGAAAACCAAACCGAAAATTTGGCGAACAATTCCCTCGCCTTGACGCCCGCGGACGTCGTCGCGCCGCGATGGCCGAACGCCCATCCCGCCGCGGCGACGGACAAGGCGAAAAAGGCCGGAGCGGGCCAGTTAATCTCGCCGGTCTTCTTGAATGCCGCCCATCCGAAAAAAACGAACACCGGGACGGACATCGCGCCCAGAAAACGTTTGCGCCAATCGCCGCCTCGAAAAGTTTCCCAAAGCGCCGCCCCGCCGACGAGAAAAAGAAAAATGCCGCCGTTTGCCGCCTGTCCTCCCAGATAGGCGATTACGTTCGACCACTTGCCGGGACCTGATGTGCCGTGCGACCACTGAAAAGCGAACGATGCCCAACCGTGGGTCTTGTTCCAGAAAACCACGGGTGAAAAGACTATCGCCGAGAGTAAAAGCGCCAGATACGGACGGGGACTTTTAAGATGATACCTGTGGCGGGACGAAATCAGAAGAAAAAACAGCGCGCAGGGCGCGAACAATACTGATGTATATTTCGATAAAAGCGACAGGCCGAAAACGAGTCCGAGGGCGAGCCATTCCGACGAGCCGGAGTATTCGGGAACCCGCGCTATTTTCCAGAAAATCCATACCGAAAGCGCCCAGAAAAAAAACGAGGGCACATCGGGCGTCATAACGAAGCCGGCAGCCGTAAGCGGCAGGACGTTCAATATGACGACGCTCCAGAATGCCGCCCTCCGCGACTCGAAAATTTCAAATGTCAGACGATAAGCCAGCGCGCTTGCGCCGACTCCGCCGAGAATTCCGGAAAAACGCACCCAATATTCGCCGTCAGAAAAAATCGTCGTCAGCCTTATGAGATACGCGACGAGAGGCGGGTGGTCGAAATAGCCGAAATCAAGCCGCCTGGACCAAAGCCAGTAATAAGCCTCGTCGGGATGGAGTTCCAGCGCGCCGGAAAGAACGGCGCGCAAAAGCGTCGCAACGGCCAGAAAAATAATGGTTTTGCCGTCCATAAATTTCTATTATACATATTTTTAGAATACGGGACAATTTTTATATAATGTACCCGTTGAAAAAGGTCTTTGTAGTCGCCCCGCCTTGCGGGGCTTCCGTCGGAAAAATGGCCCCGACGTAACATCGGGGCGGCTACATAAAATTATAGTTTTTCAACAATCTCATAATATAAAGGAAAACGGAAAAAATATGCGACTGAAAAACTCCCGCGCAGTGGTCACCGGGGCGGGCGGATTCATAGGAAGCCACCTCGTGGAATCCCTCGTTGAAAAAGGCTCCAAAGTAATCGCTCTCGCACACTACAATTCACGAAACGACTGGGGAAAACTCGAGGAACTGCCCCGCGAAATCCTTGAGCGCGTCGAGGTCGTCTCCGGCGACATCCGCGACCCTTTTTTCGTCAACAAAATAACCCGGGGAGCCGATGCCGTTTTTCATCTGGCGGCGGCCGTCGCCATACCCTTTTCGTACGTTGCGCCGGAGCATTATATAGAGACAAACGTAAAGGGAACTCTCAATATAATGGAGGCCGCCCGCGCGAACAAGATATCAAAAATAATACACACATCAACGAGCGAAGTATACGGCACCGCTCATTACACACCGATAGACGAAAAACATCCCCTCGTCGGTCAGTCGCCTTATTCGGCCTCGAAAATCGCGGCCGATAAATTAGTGGAGAGCTACCACCTCTCTTTCGGATTGCCGGTGGTGACGGTCAGGCCGTTCAACACTTTCGGGCCGAGAC
>JASEHK010000183.1 GCA_030018875.1 Endomicrobiia bacterium
GAGCCCCAGTTCGTCGAGATTCCGTCGGGCGACATCAAGTGAATCGCGGCTTATATCGGCGAATACCGCAAGACGCGCGCCGCGGCTCAACGCTTCTATGCCGACGGCTCCGGAACCGCAGTACAAATCAAGAAACATCGCTCCGGCCATTTGCGGAGTGAGTATGTCGAAAAGGGATTTTCTTATCCGCGCGAGTATCGGTCTTGCCTCAAAACCATGAGGAGCCCTCACGATGCGCCCCCGATGAGTGCCCGCAATGATCCTTATCATAATGATTCCGATTTATTTTACATTTTTGGATTATTTTTTCAATCGCAGGAGATAGAAACTTAATGAAAAGCCGCCCCAACGAGTTATGTTTTAGATGATTTGATACGCCCTGTGAACAGTCGTTGATTCCGACGAGATTTTTATGTATAATCGGTAAAAGTATGAAAGTGCGGCGGAAAGTATATTCGGGGTGTAGCTCAGCTGGTTAGAGCGTCCCGTTTGGGACGGGAAGGCCGTTCGTTCGAATCGGACCACCCCGAGTTTTTTATTGAGACGATAAATGAAAAAAAACAGAGGAGTTTTAACGGTGGCGGCCGGCGCTTTTATAATGCTTATGCTCGGAGCGGCCTATGTCTGGGGCGTATATAAACAGCCGCTGGCCGATTATTTCGGATGGACGAAGGCCGCGGCGGCGATACCTTTTTCCGTTTTTCTGGCGTGCTACACCGCGGGTATGATAGTGGGCGGAAAACTCTACGACAATTACGGTCCCAAAAACGTATGCACGGCCGGCGCCGCGCTTTTCGGAACGGGCTACTTCGCGTCGGGATTCGCCGCGAATCTGTGGCAGTTGACGGGGACATACGGAATGGTCGCGGGGTTCGGAGCCGGACTATCTTACGTGACTCCCGTGGCCGCGGCGGCGAAATGGTTTCCGTCGAAAAAAGGTCTTGTCAGCGGCATAATAATCTTCGGTTTCGGAGCCGGGGCTTTCTTGCTTGCTCCGGCGGCAGGATGGCTTATTGCGAACGCGGGATGGCGCTCGACCTTCAAAATTCTGGGCGGATTTTTTCTGGCGGCGGCCACGCTCGCGTCGAGGTTCGTGGATGCTCCGGACTATCAGACCGTCGGAGAAGCGGCGGATTTGGGATTGCGATTTATAATCCCCCGGGCGGTTTTTGAAAGTTCTCCGTCGGAACTTTTCAGAAACCCCGTGTTTTACGCCTCATGGAGCGTGTGGTTTTTGTGTCTTTCCGCCGGACTCGGCACGATGGGCCACCTTGTGGCGCACGCGACAAAATCGGGAATCGGGCAAATGCGCGCGGCCATGATATTAAGCGTAATAGCCGCATTTAACGGAGCGGGCCGAATAATTCTCGGGGCGCTTTCCGACAAAATAGGGCGCATACGGGTATTCGCGGGGGCGGCCGCGACGATGGCGGCGGTGTCTTTTGGATTTTCAATCGTTCACGCCGACGCGGGGGGAGGCGCGGCGCTGTATGCGCTGGGCGCCCTGTTTGGCTTGTCGTTCGGGAGCTTACTGGTGCTTTATCCGACCATCGCGGCGGATTTCTTCGGAACGAAACATCTCGGCGCCAACTACGGTATTTTATTCTCAAGTTACGGCCTGGCAGGAATTGCGGGACCCGTCATTTACGGAAGGTTATTCGACATCACCGGAACCTACGCGGCGGCATTCGCGGCGGGAGGCGCGGGTTCGGCGGCGGCGCTTATTACCGCCCTGTGGCTCGGCAAGAAAATCGGATTTTCCCCTCGTTAAAAACACCGCGGCATAAAGAACTTTTTGTTCATCTGAAAATCAAGAACGCGGTTCGACGTGCACCGACACAAATGTCTCGCCATCGAACATCTCTTCTATGGCTTTTTCCACGTCAGAGGCGATGTCGTGCGCCTGCGCCACGCTCATATCGGCGCGCACCTCTATATGAATCTCGACGGCGACATTCGCCCCTATTTTGCGGGAGCGTATTCCGTGCGGATTGACAACCCCCGTCACGGCGGCGGCGCAATCAATGACCCTATTTTCGTCCTCATCGGAAAGCGACTCGTCCAACAATTCTTTTAGTCCCGCGATTGAAATATCGTAGGCGACTTTCATTATAAGAACACCCACCGCGACGGCCGCCAGAGAATCGAGCGCCAGCCATTTACCGCCCAGTATCATCGCGCCGGCTATCCCGACGGCCGCCCCCACCGAGGAGAGCGAATCCGAACGGTGATGCCATGCATTCGCCACGATGGCCATGCTGTTAATCTTTTTGCCGACGGCAACAGTGCTGCGGTAAAGAGATTCCTTGACAACTATAGATAGTATCGCCGCGCCAAGCGCGAATAGTCCCGGCGACGCTCGGACATCGCCGGCGAGCGAAGAAAAAACTTGCCGAACGCCCATCAACATTATCGCCGCCGCCACGATGAAAAGACCGGCTCCGACGGCGACGGCGGTCAGGGTCTCTATCTTTCCGTGCCCGTAATCGTGGGTTTTGTCGGCCGGCTTGCCGATGTAGCGAAAGCCCAGCAGCACGACGACGTCGGTCGCCAAATCGGACATAGAGTGCGCGGCGTCGGCTATCATTGCGCCTGATGCGCCGTATATTCCGGCGGCAAACTTTACGGCCGTAAGCGATAAATTCACCGCCGACCCGACGAAAGTTATTCGCGAAGCCGCGCGGGAACGCTCTTCAGAGTTCACAACGAGATGATACAATTTTCCGCGCGGAACAACCAAAAAATGTTGCCCCGAATTAATCTAAATTGATATAATACATTTCGTCGAGAGCAACCTCGACGGCCGCATCCGAGGAGAAAACCTTAATCACCCGGGCGTTGCTTTTTTATGTCCATGAAACAAAAAGGACTCGTCGTAATAGTCTCGGCTCCTTCCGGCGCCGGCAAGTCAACCATATGCGCCAGGGCGCTCAAAAAAATCCCCTCGGCGATGTACTCGGTTTCCGTGACTACGAGACCGCCGCGCAAGGGAGAAGTGCACGGTAAATCTTATTTTTTCGTGACAAAAAAAGAGTTCCTGCGGCTGATTGCGCGAGGATCACTCATCGAGTGGGCGCTGGTGCACGGATATTATTACGGAACTCCCCGAGAGTTTATAGAGAAAAATGTCGCGCGCGGCAAGGTGCTTATTCTCGACATAGACGTGCAAGGCGCCATGAAGATAAAAAAAGGGCGTCTGGCTAACGCCGTCTATGTTTTTATAATGACGCCGACTTTCGACATACTCAAAAAGCGGCTCATCGGCCGTGGGCTCGACGCCGAGGAAGTCATACGCGTGCGTCTCAAAAACGCCCGCAAAGAACTTGAATATCTCAATAAG
>JASEHK010000184.1 GCA_030018875.1 Endomicrobiia bacterium
GAGGGCAGGCATTCGTGAATGACATCTTGCTTCTTATCTTCCCACTTCCTACTTCCCGATTTTCTCCATTTCGTCCCAGTTCCGGCCGGTTTTTACGTCCACAGCCACAGGGACATTCAAATTAACGGCTGATTCCATTTCCTTTTTGACGAATAAAGCGTAACGCTCAACTTCTTTAGACGGGACCTCGAACATCAAATCGTCGTGCACCTGTATCAGCATACGCGCGGCGGAGTTTTGGGAACACAGTTTGCGGTATATATTTATCATCGCAACCTTTATTATGTCCGCGGAAGTCCCCTGAACAGGCGTGTTCATCGCGACGCGCTCGGCGGAGGCCCTGATTTGCGCGTTGGTCGAGGCGATTTCGGGTATGTATCGTATGCGCCCCAAAAGCGTGGAGACGGAGCCGGTCTTGCGGGCGCTGTCCAGAGTGCTCTCGACCCATTTTTTGACGCCGGCATACCGGGCGAAATAATTATCTATGTATTCGGCGGCGGTTTTTTGGTCTATGCCCAGCGACTGCGAAAGCGCGAACGGCCCCATACCATAAATTATGCCGAAGTTTATGGTTTTGGCGGCGCGCCTGAGCGACTCGAAATCCTCTTTTTTGTCGCCGAAAAGCTCGCGCGCGGTGCGGGCGTGAATGTCCTCGCCGGAACGGAAAGCGTCCGTCAGTCCGGGGTCGGCGGAAAGATGCGCCAGAACTCTGAGGTCTATCTGAGAATAATCGGCGGACAGAAGCGCGAAGCCGTCCTGAGCCACGAAACCGCGACGGATTTTTCTTCCCTCTTCGGTGCGGACGGGAATGTTCTGAAGATTGGGCTCCGAGCTTGACAGCCGTCCAGTCGCCGTGACCGTCTGATTGAAAGAGCTGTGGAGCCGTCGGGTGTCGGGCTCGGCGGCGGCGAGTATCGCGTCAACATACGTGGATTTGAGCTTGGCTAACTCGCGGTGAGCGAGGATTTTTTTGGGCAGGTCGTGCCTGGCCGAAAGCGCCGTTAAAACTTCCTCGTCGGTGGAGTATCCGGTCTTTGTCTTGCGCACCGTCGGAAGTTTAAGTTTATCGAATAAAATCGCGGCAAGTTGTTTGGGCGAGTTCAGGTTAAAATCTTCGCCGGCGAGGGCGCGCGCCTCTTTTTCGACGGCGGCGATTTTGGCGGCAAACTCCGTCGAGAGCGCCTCGAAATGAGCGGCGTTTATCTTGATGCCGGCCTCTTCCATCGAGGCCAACACCTCCACGAGAGGCATTTCAATCTCTCTGAAAAGTTTGTCGAGTTTTTTTTCGGCGAGAGATGCGGCGAATAAGTCGCGCAACAGAAGCGTGTAATGGGCGTCGGCCGCGGCGTATTTGGCCGCATGTTCCACCGCCACTTCCGCCATCGTTATTTGTTTTTTGCCTTTTCCGATAAGTTCTTTTATCTCGGTCATCGCATCGCCCGTGGCGTCGAAGACCACGTCTTTGAGACCGTGGTTCTGCTTGGACGGATTAAGGCAGTATGAGGCCACCATCGTATCGAAAGTCGGATTTTTTATTTCGACGCCATGCGCTCTAAAAACCATCATTTCGTATTTAAGATTGTGGGCGACTTTGACGATTTTATCGTCTTCAAGAAGCGGCTTGAAAACAGATAGAACTTTCGCGAGGCCCATCTGTTCCGGCGCGCCGAGATAATTGTGTCCGACGGGCACGTAAAAAGCCTCCGTCGAAGAATAGGCGCAAGATATGCCCACGATGGCGGCCCGCGAAGTGTCCAGAGACGTAGTTTCAAGATCAATGGCGAATGACCCCGCGGAGCGGATATTCGCGGAAAGTTGACGGAGTCCTTGTTCGTCGAAAATTATGCTCGCGCGATAGTCCTCTCGCGGCGCCGACGAGGCGCCGGGAATCTCTTTCAATAAAGAGACGAACTCATATTTCTTTACAAGCGAAGCGAGCGCCTCGCGGTCGGGCGCGGACATTACGTAATCGTCCGGCGATGACGGCACGGGAGCGTCGAGACGAAGCTTTATGAGATTCAGCGACTGAAACGCCGCCTCGCGGCCAGTTTCAAGTTTTTGTCTCGCGGTGTCTTTTACCGACGAGATATTCGCGTAAATGTTTTCAATACTGCCGTATTCTTTTATAAGTCCGGAAGCCGCCACCGGCCCTATACCCTCTACGCCCGGCACGTTGTCCGACTTGTCTCCGACGAGAGAGAGATAGTCCGCAAACGCTCCGGCGGGAACCAAGTAGGTCTCCTCCACGGCGGCTTCGTCGAAGATTTTATCCTTGAACTCGTTGAGCACCTTTATTTTGGCGTCCACCAATTGGAGTATGTCTTTATCGCCCGTGACCACTGTTATGGAATCGAACGAATCGCGCAAACGCGATGCCGCGCTGGCTATGAGGTCATCGGCCTCGAATCCCTCGACCTCTATCTGCGGTATGCCCATCGAGCGCACAAACTCTTTTACTATCGGAAATTGATTCTTGAGTTCCTGGTCGGTCTTTTTGCGGGTGGCCTTGTAGAGGGGGTATTCCTTGTGACGGAAGGTCGGCGCGGGATAATCGAAACAGACGGCGAGGCGGTCGGGCTTGTATTTTTTCAAGATTTTGAGAAGGACGCGGACAGTGCCGAAGACGGCGTTGGTGCTTTCCCCCGACGATGTGGATAGATTCGATATGGCGTGATATGCCCGATGGACTACGGCGTTTCCGTCAATGAGATAGAGTTTCATAGTTTAGGATTAAGGATTAAGCCGCTCACGGAGTTTACTTGAATAATAATGTAGCGGCGGGTGTAAATCCGCCAAATGATGTCGGCTTACGCCGATCGCTACTTAATCCTTAATTCTTAATCCTGATTTCTCTTAAAAAACAACACGCAGTGGCAGTGACCGTCTTTTTCTATCTCGTCTTTGTGCCATTTGCACGGACATATCTTAAACTTGTCCTGCTCGCGGTCGCCGCTAATAATCCTGCACGGACAATACCGCGCGCCGTGTTTTATCTTGTTGCGGGCCAGACCGCCGATGACCATATCCACAATTTTCTCGTCGGGATTGATGTCGAACCCTTCGCGCGCGGCATAGGCGCGCGCAAAAGCGCGAACTTTTTCTTTCTCTTCGGCAAGAAGTTTGTCGTCGGCGATTTTTTTATCGTCGGTAGGAGTCATTATTTTGCTCTTCTTATTTTTTTCTTGGGAGGGGCGGGCTTCTTGGGCGGTTCCGGTTCATAAGATAGCGCCGTCTCGGCCGCTTCGGTCCACTCGTCGAAAAGTGTTTCGCTGAAGCCGACCCATCGTTTTACTATCTCCCCCCTCTTGTCTATGAGAATAAAAGTGGGTATGCCCCGCAC
>JASEHK010000185.1 GCA_030018875.1 Endomicrobiia bacterium
TACTTCTTGCCTCTTGCTTCTTTTTTATTTTCTTGTAACTATATCGTATCCTTCGCCTTTGTCTTTTTTCGAGCGGTCTATCACTATATCGCCGTTTTTCTCGAGTTCCTTGACGACCGTTTCTATCATTTTGCGCTCTTCCTGTGTGCGCTTCTCGGAAACTTCGCCCAGCAGGTCTATCTGCTCGGCAAGCATCGCCCGGGCGCCTTCGGTCAGAGCGTCCATTATTTTTACTTTTATTTCTTCGGGCGTGATCTTCAAAGCCAAAGCCAGAGATATCTGTCTGCGCTGGGATTCCCTGATGACTTTAAGAAGCGAGGTCTTGTCTAATAGGACGAGGTCCTCGAAGAAGAATAACTGACTTTTAAGTTTGACGGCGAGGGTCGGATTTTCCGTCTCAAGAGTTTTGAGGATGTTTTCTTGGGCATCTCTGTCAACGGAGTCGAGTATCTGCATAAAATTATCCTCGCCGCCCTGAAGATAATCTATCTTGGTCTTTAAGTTCTTTTCCACCGCGTCAACATCCGACGGATTGAGTATTTTGACGGTGGCCAGATTCATCGCGACCTTGGCTTGAGTGGCGGGAGGCAGGGAGGTAAGTATCTGCGAAGCCATTGACTGCGGCAGATAACTGATTACGACCGCGATTTCCTCGACCGGCTCTTTTTTGATGAGATAAATCAGGTTCTTGAGATTTGCCTCGTTGATGAATCCGAAACGCTTCATCGGGTTTTGTTCTCCTTCCTTTAATTGCGGACGTTTTCTGTCGAGGACGAGTTCCATTGAGCCGCCGCCGAACGGTTGAGCGCCCTGTCCCGCGCCCGCTCCCATAAGTTCCGCGCCGCCTCTTATTCTGGTGTCCGCTTCAATCTTTATTTCCATCGCCTTTACGACTGTTTTAAAAAAACTTCTCACGGGGCCAAACAGAAAGAGCGTCAGAAGCCCCACAAGGAAAAACCAGTAAAGATGGCGCGAGTAATCTTCCAGGTACTCGCGAAGTTTTTTTGTCTCGCGGCTGAATGCTATTTTCGTTACCTGAACGGAATCGCCGCGCAACGGATTAAGCCCCAGCAACTCGTTAGTCTCTTTGCGCACGCGCTCCGTCATGGCCTCCTCGACTTCCAGAGGAAGCGTGATAAGAACCGTTATTCTTTTTATGATGACGTTCTGAGGCCCCATACTGTAAGTATCGAAGGGGACATAGGAATAGGTGATGCCCGGAAGATAGTCCTCTTCGGCGCGGCGGGCTCCGGCGAAAGCGTCGCGCTCGCCTTCTTTCTTGGATTCCTCGTACGCGAGCTCGACGGTGGTCAGAACCACCATTTCCTTGGAGCCGGTGATTTTCTCCACGATTTTTTCGGCGCGATCCTGTATTGCCTTTTCAAAAAGGAGTTTTTCCTCCATCAGAGACGTCGCGGCAACGACTTGCGAAATCCGTGCCGCCGTTAAGACAACTGCCGCGGCGAAAAACAACGCGCGGCGCGCGGTTGCGGGTTTATTCATTATTGTCTCTCCATGTGAACGTCATTGCGGGCACCCTCCCATCCATTGTCGTTGCGGTAGGGGCGAATGATTATTCGCCCCTACATGACAACGGGAAAAGAACGGCCGCGCAATGACAAAAATAAATCAAATACCGGCCAGCCCGTCATTTAATTTTCTTGATAAGTTCGTCGAGTTTTTTGTCGTAGGAAATTTCATTGGAGCGCATCCACATTTTTCCGGCCTTGTCTTTTTCGCCCAGAGCGTAGAAAGCCGAGCCCATGCGCTTTAAGGCCAGGGCGTTGTCCGGTTCAAGCAGTAGCACCTCTTCGCAGAGTTTTATCGTCTCGGCGTAATCTTTTTTCTTGAAGGCTATCAAACTCTCGTACTGCATCTTATCCACGAGAGTAAGCCCGGACGCCGGCTGTGAGCGGTCAATGCGGTAACCCGTTTTTTCTTCGACGCGGCCAAGCAGTCTCATCATGGTGAAGTTGTCCGGCTCAAGAGACAGCGCGTAGGCAAGGGTCTTGACGGATGACTGGCCGTGGCCCTCGACGAAATACACGATGCCGCGGCGCATCAGTTCGCTGACTTTGTCCGTTGACATATTCTGGGGAACGATGGGGGTTATAAGGTTGAGCCGCTCGACGAAAAGCGGCACGTCGGGATCGGTCGGATCTATGCCGCCGGCGTTCTTGAAGCGGTCGAGCGCTATCGTAAAGAGCCCGCGCTTGTACATGCTCATCGCGCTCTGGAAATTCTCCTGGAAAGCCATTATGCGCTGTTCGTCCTCGGGCGCTCCGGTCGCGGGCTCGGTGCCCTCTATGAGTTTTGCCGCGGCCGCGGCCTTGCGGTCGAGTTCGCGGAGTTCCGACATAGAACGCCCGAAACGGAAATTAAACGACACGCGGTGCGAAAGCCCCAGGTAATGCATCGCCATTGCGTAATCAAGATTGAACGCGCCGAAGGCCAGGCCGAATCCGCCCGTCATCTCCTCGCGGTTTTTGCCCAGACGCAGAGCAAAGTATTTGTTCAGCCGGCTTTCGATACCGAGCGCATACGAGTCAGTCACCGAGGAACCGCCGCCCGACGAACCGTAGTCCACGGCCAGCCGCAGGCGGTCGCCGAACACCTTATACCCGGCGCCGATTTTAACGACGACCGGCAGGGTGTCGGATGTATCTCCAGTCATCATCGAAACAACGTTTGCAAAACTCATTCCGGCGTCAACGAGATTGTTAAATCTGTAAGCCGCGCCGACGTCCATCGCGAAGCCCGAAGCCGATACGGTATCCAGAGTGTTGTTGTGCGCTCGCCCCCTTAAGCCCAGCGAAAGTTTTTGTGAAACGGTCTTGCCGTAGCCGAATCCGACGGCTGTCTGCTGGTTGGCAAAATCGCCGAGGACGCGGTTGTTCTCGTCGGTCTTGACGGCGCCGCCCGAATAAAGGCTTATGACGTCGAAGCCCAGAGCGCCGCGGTCCGCCATAGGATGGACGTATGAAAGATAACTGTAAGACGTTTCTTCCCAGAGAATCGAATAAAGCGTTCCTATCTCTTTACGCTCTATGAAACCCAAAGCCGCCGAATTATAATAAGGAGAGAACGAGTCGGCATCTGCGACGGACGCGCCCGCATTGCCCAGAGCCAAATGCCTGGCTCCCGCGCCCCAAGTTAGGAACGCGCCGGGACTGCCGGCGGCGCGGAGAGTAGCAGAGCAGCAGAGCAACAGAGCAGCGGAGTAGCAAAGCAGCAGATTGGGAAATTTCATAAAAGTTTTCCTAACACCAAACGTTTCTTTAAAGCAAATTCATTTACCTTCTGCCTTTTTATCATGCCGAATTGACACGCAGTG
>JASEHK010000186.1 GCA_030018875.1 Endomicrobiia bacterium
CCCAAGGGCTTCGCGGCGGCGGGAACGCGGTGCCCTTGGGGAAAATCACAGTATTCCCTCCGCTTCGTCGAGACCGAATAATATGTTGAAGTTCTGCGCGGCCTGTCCGGACGCGCCTTTTATCAGGTTATCTATCGCCGAAACTATCACGGCGCGGGATGTCCTTTCGTCGAATCTCACCGCTATGTCGCAGAAGTTAGTGTTCAGAGCGTTTTTTATCGAGGGTAACCTATCCTCGTCGAGAACCCTTACGAATCTTTCTCCCTCGTAGAAAGAGCGGTACATCTCGGTGAGTTCGTGCGCGTCGGAGCGGTTTTTCATGCCGATATAAATGACCGAAAGCATTCCGCGTTCCACCGGTATAATCGAAGGCGTGAATGTTATTTTTATGTCCGCGCCTCCCAGAGACGAAAGTTCCTGTTCCATCTCCGGTATGTGGCGATGGCCGCCGGCGATATTGTAGGGTTTGTGGTCGGGATGGTCCTGCTCGAAATATTGCTTGGCGAACCTCCTTCCGCCGCCGGAGACCCCGCTTTTGGAATCTATTATTATTGACGATAAATCGCAATCGTCCGCGCGGCGTTTCAGCAACGGCGCCAATCCCAGAATTGCCGTGGTCGGATAACAGCCGGGGTTTGCGACGATGGAGGCCTTTTTGATTTTTTCGCGGTTGAGTTCGCACAGGCCGTAAACCGCGCCCGCCAGCATGTCCGGTCTCGGATGCGCGATTTTGTACCACTTGGCGTAGACGGCGGGGTCTTTCAGACGGAAATCCGCGCTCAGGTCTATTACTTTGACGCCCGCAGCCGCCAGCCTCGCGCCGAAAGGCGCGGCCTCGCAATGGGGCAGCGCCAGAAACGCCGCGTCGCACGACGAGGCTATACGCTCGGGGTCGGCCGCTTCGCAGACGACATCGCGCGCAGAGTCCAGATGAGGATATATCGCGCCCAATTTTTTTCCGACGGTATCTCCGCGCGCGCACGCCGCCGTTATGACGGCTTTCGGATGTTTGGAGAGTATTTTCAGGAGTTCTTCGCCGGTGTATCCGCCTATACCTATCACCGCTGTATTTATCATGACTATTCCTTTTCGTCTTCGGGTTCTTTCATCGTTCCGTGAGGCGATAACACGACGGTAACCTCGCCTTTAAGATTTCTTTGAGCGATTTCTCCGGCGATATCGCCGAGAGCGCCGCGCATAAACTCTTCGTGAATCTTAGTCATTTCCCGCGCCACGCACACTCTGGTCGTATCGGCGGGGAATATCTCAAGAAGTGTCGCAAGCGTTTTGGAGAGCCGCGCCGCCGACTCGAAGAATACTATGTTCGCCCGGCATCCGGCGGCATTCGTCATCTGTTTTTTTAATTTGCCGGCTTTACGTTTCAGAAAGCCGATGAATATAAAGTCGCCGCCGGGCGCTCCCGACGCGCTGAGAGCGGCGATTACCGCCGAAGGCCCCGGCGCGCTTGATACGCGCGCGCCGGCAGCGACGGCCTCTTTTATCAAAAAAAATCCCGGGTCAGAGACCGCGGGCGTACCTCTTGAAGATACTACGGCTGCGTTTTTTCCGTCGAGAAGCATTCGGACGGCGGCGGGCGTTTTGGCACGTTCGTTGCCGGCGAAAAGACTTTCCAGCCGCGCCGTTATGCCGTGCATTCCCAAAAGTTTTCTGGTCTCTCTGGTGTCCTCGCAGAATATCACATCTACCGATTTAAGAATTTCCAACGACCGCAGAGTTATATCCTGAGAGTTCCCGATGGGCGTTGCGACTATATAGAGTGTGCCGCTCATGCCTGTCCGGCGGCCCTTTGGATTCCGGCCATATCGTCCGCCGAAACGATGTCTTCTTCAAGCACCTCTACGAAGGCCTTTACGACTTTGGGGTCGAATTGAAATCCGGCGCCGCGTTTGAGTTCATTGACAGCGTATTCTTTCGTCATCGCCTTTCTGTACGGCCGATCGGAGCACATGGCGTCGTAGGCGTCAATTACGGCGACTATCCTTGCGCCCAGAGGTATCTCTTCCTCTTTCAATCCCTCGGGGTATCCCTTGCCGTTGTACCATTCCTGATGATAAAGTATTATCGGCGCCACCGGATTAAGGAAAGTGACCGGAGAAATTATTTTGTTGCCGATGGCCGGGTGCTTTCTTATTATGTCCATTTCTTCGGAGGTGAGTTTGCCGGGTTTGCGCAGAATATTTTCCGTTATTCCGATTTTGCCGATGTCGTGCATCAGCGCCGCGTACTCTATATGGCGCACCATTTCCTTCGGGAGATTTAGTTTGCGGGCTATTAGTTTGGCGTATTTGCGCGCCCGGTCGGCGTGCTCGTGGGTGTAGGAGTCCTTGGCGTCAATCATTCTGGATATTGTCTCGACCATATCCATATAAAACTTCTGCAGGTTGGTGTAGAGTCCCACGTTTTCAAGCGTGATGGCGCCGACGTCGGCCAGTATCGTTATGAGATGAATGTCGCGCTCCTCGAACACCCGCCCGTCGGAGCCGGAAGAAACGTTCAGCACGCCCGTCACGCGCTCTTTGACTTTAAGAGGCACCGAGAGGAACGACTTCGACGGATAGCGGATGTTGGACGCTTTCAAGAAACGTATGTCGGTCTCGATGTTGTCCACGAAAAGGGGCTTTCCGGTTTTGGCCACGCGACCGGCTATGCCTTCTCCGATTTTCATTTTGGTGGCCGTCACGACATCGTCGGGCAGGCCGACGCTCGCCGTGATACTGAGTTCGTTCGTCCGAGGATCTATTATCATCAACGAGCCGTTTTCGGAACGCATCAGTTTGCAGGCGGACTTTATTATGAGTTCCGAGAGGTCGGATTTCGACGCCGAGCCTGATGCGGAGATTCCGAATTCGTGAATCTCCATCAGAAGGGCCAGCAGGTTATCGAGGTCGGCGCGTTGAGTGTTGAGTTGTTTTTGGAGTTTCTGGATGGAGTTTTTAAAGAAAACGTCGGCGATGCCGCGCGATTTTCTTTCGCGGCGGTAGGCCGCAAAAAGCCACACGAGCACGACGGATACGACAATCAGAAGACCGGAACTTGCTGTCGGCATACCGTTTGATTTTTATTTATACTTATCTGGAAAATAATACGCAAAATATTATATCATTTGAAAGAAGAGTTTCAAAATAAAAATATGACACTGTTGAAAAAGTCCAATAGTGTCATTTTGTCATTCTGACGAATGTCAGAATCTC
>JASEHK010000187.1 GCA_030018875.1 Endomicrobiia bacterium
CACCGCCATTCAGGATACCCGGGTGGGATTAAAACCATCTCATAAAAAGATAAAACAGGTTGATGATTAAATTTTTTATACCGCTTAATTGTTTGGTTAAGATATTCTTCGCTGATGTCAATGCCGATATATTTTCTTCCGCCAATAATTTTACAAGCAATACCGGTCGTTCCTCCGCCATTGAAAGGGTCGAGCACGATGTCATTTTTTTTTGT
The DNA here is from genome assembly GCA_030018875.1 of Endomicrobiia bacterium. Taxonomy (GTDB): domain Bacteria; phylum Elusimicrobiota; class Endomicrobiia; order PHAN01; family PHAN01; genus PHAN01. The sequence goes on from JASEHK010000187.1 coordinate 216, forward strand.
AGAGGAAAGGACTATCCTTTTGAGAAGCGCAAGCGGCTTTTGGGTCGGGTGCTTGCCGAATTCTTTCTCTCCCTGTGTCGGTGTCGGGATAGACCAAACGGAACGCATTTGTTTGTCTGCCACTTTCATCTTGTCCTCTGGAAATTTTCCGTTCTTCATCAGCCCATAATTAAAAGTGTGCCGCGCTTTCTTGTCTTTTCGCGCCCACAAAATTGTCTCGTGACTGTGAGCGAATGTTGTGCAAGCCAAATTTGGAGCAGCATTTGGTTTGAACCAAGCGATGTCATTGAGAATATGAAAATTCAGCTTTTGCAACAAATAGCCGCATTGATAAATACTGTGAGACGTCCCGCTCACCCAAATCGTTCCTTCGGGCTTCAAGATTCTCCTGCACTCGGAAATCCATGATTCCTGAAAGCTCAAATCCGCGGCAAATCCCCTGCTTTTATCCCAGTTTCCTTTATTTACGCTCACCATTCTACCGGCATAACAAGTGATGCCGCCGTTGGATAGATTATACGGCGGGTCGGCAAAAATCATATCCACATAATTGTCGGGGAACTTTGCCATAACTCTCAGGCAGTCGTTTTGGTAAAGGCAGAAGTCGTCCGCTTTGAAGGCAGGAGTTATGCTGTCCGTCGCATTACCTTGAGCAACATATTTTATAATTGTCTCAAATACAGAATCATCTTTTTTTCTTGAACTCTTGAGTTTGTATATTTTCCGCGTAAGCATTGTTTTTAAAGGGTATGCCGGAATTCAATACCCGGCCAGAGCCGCCAGAACCGCAAGGGCTCCGACGGTTATTCCCAGCGTCCACATAATTTTTATTACGTGATCTATCCTGAAGCGCGGATTAGTGTTTCTGGCCAAAGTAAGCAATAGAACCACCAACGGATATTTTATCAAAAGTGTGATATTCCTCGACGGAAAAAACAATACTATCGCCAATATCGGCAACGCGGCCAGAAGTATGGTCTTGGAGATTTTGTGGAGCGCCAGAAGAGGTCCGGAGTATTCCATATATATTCCGCCGGCCAATTCCGTTTCGGCCTCGGCCATATCGAAAGGGACTATGCCGAGTTTGGCCTGCATCACCACAAGAAAAGCCCCGAAAGCCAGAATCCCCGACGGAGACGCTATAAGCGCCCCATTAGCCAATTGATACGCAATTATTCCCGCCAGAGACGCCGAGCCCGTCTTTATTATCACGGCGACCAGAGCCAGTATGAAGAGCGTCTCGTATGCCAGCATAAGTTTTATCTCGCGCGACGCGCCGACTGCCGACAAAGGATTTTCGGACGCAAGCGCGCCCGACACCGTGGCGACAGGCGGAATCATAAGCACATAAAGAAGGAGTATGACGTCGCCGGCGAAGCCGCGCCCGGCCAGAGACGAGCCGATGATGGCCGCGGCGACCGTCGAGGCGGCGATGGCGACGGCGGGAGAGACGACGAAAAGCCACGGGGTTTGAACGCGGGGGACAATCATCTCCTTGGCGAAAAGTTTTCTTATGTCGTAGTACGGCTGCAGGAACGGCGGCCCGACCCTGTACTGGACACGCGCGGTTATTTTTCTGTCGAACCACGACGCGAGCATACCCAGCGCCGAGGAAAATAAAAAGCCGGGAAATACGACAAGCGCAAATAGTATGTCGGCCATTGTATTAAAAAGTAGTCGGTAGCGAGTAGATAGTAGCGAGGGAAAAAATCAAGTTCCCACCCTGTCGCCTATCTACCATCTACTGCTTTTCAGTAGCGAGTAGATAGTAGCGAGTAGCAAGGGAAAAAAACAACCCTATTACCCCCTATCTACTATCTACTACCTACTGCCTACTGCCTTTCACTTCTTCTCCCACACCACCGTATGCACCGCCAGATAATCGTTGAGCACATAAATATTTTTCAGCGGGTCGTCGGCGGAAACTTCGGCCCACGATAATGCGCGGGACGGACAGGTAGTCACGCAGAACGGCGGTTTATCGTCGGAAGTCCTGCCGGCGCACCAGTCGCACCCGGATGTCTTAAACGGCAGTATATCTTCATAAATAACGCCGAACGGGCAGGCCATGGCGCACGACTTGCACGAAGTGCAAAGCATCGAGTGCCGTTCGAGTATGCCGGACGGGTTTCTTTCAAGCGCCTTATTGGGGCAGGATTTTATGCAGGACGCCTCTTCGCAACGGCGGCACACGAGATACTGGCAGGCCTTGGCCATAGAGCGCTCTATGCCGTTGTTGACGGGTGCGGAGTGGTAAAAATACGAGCACCCCGCCTCGCACTTGGCGCAAGCGTAACACTTTTCGATATCAACGACAAGTTTTTTCATCTCAACCCTTCAAGATAGAAGCGTTACGCTTTTGTAGCGGCGGGTCCGACGACTCCATATGAGTCCGGAGTGTGCGGACTCCATCGGAGATTGCTATCCCGCCTTTGTGGCGCATGTCATTGCGAGGAAGTGAAACGACCGAAGCAATCTGCTTTTACCGTCATTGTGAGATTGCTTCATCCCGCCAAAAAGCGGCGGGATTCGCAATGACAAAAAATGTCGCCTCCGGTTTTTCCCTCACGACTTATCCAGTATTATCCTTATTATATCGTGGCGGCTGACTATGCCGACCACCTTGTTGTTTTCGTCAGTTATGATCACGCGGCGGTATTTTTTCTCGGAAATAGTCAGCGATATTTTGTCTACGTCGGTGTCGGGCGAAAAAGTAACCACGTTCTTCGTCATAATATCCGAGACCTTAGTCGAGCGGGCGCTGCCGGAAAACACGAGATTGAGCACATCGTTTTCCGTGATGATTCCCACAAGTTTACCGTCGGAATCCACAACCGGAAGACCGCTGATTTTTTTGTTGTAGAGAAGATTGACGGCGTCGTAAATCGTCTCGTCGGGATGAATGGTTGTTATCGTCGTTGACATTATGTCTTTTGCTTTAAGCATAAAACCTCCTTAA
>JASEHK010000188.1 GCA_030018875.1 Endomicrobiia bacterium
CTACTATCTACTCGCTACCGATGTGAAAAGGCAATAGTCAGTAGACAGTAGATAGGGGCAGGGTTATGAACCGTCATCGCCAGAGATTTTTCCCTAATTTCTGCCTACTGACCCCTAACCGCTTCTTACACGGAGGTAATATATGACGCCCTTGAATGAAACGTACATGATGTTGATTCCGGCCGTTTTCGCCGTCGGAGCGATGGTAGGATACGCGCTTCGTTTAGTTTATTCCAGGTTCAGTTTAAGTTCGGCCGAGGCCGCCGCCAAAAAGATAATTTCAGAAGCCCGTCTTTTCGCCGACGCTCGCAACAAGGACGCGATACTCGACGCTAAAGAAAAAATAGAGAAGCAGCGGATAGAGTTTGAGCGCGAAACGAGAGAGAAAAAATCCGAACTGACGACGTGGGAAAAGAGAATCGGTCAGCGCGAGGAGAATCTCGACCGCAAACTTGCCCTTCTTGAAAAGAGAGAGCGCGACATAGGCGCAAAAGAGCGCGAAGTCGCCCTGAAAGAAAAGACATTGACCGACGAGACGCGGGAACTTGAGAGAAAGAAGCACGAACAGGCCGCTCTGGCCGAATCAATCGCCGGAATGACCCGCGAAGAAGCGAAAAAAGCGCTCATTACTATGATGGAGGATGAGGCCAGAAAACAGGCCGCCGCGACGCTGTCGCGCATAGAGCACGAGACCAATGAGACCGCGGCGAAGAAGTCCAGGGAGATTCTCGCCGTCGCCATACAGCGCGTCGCCGCCGAGGTAACGGCCGACATCACCGTGTCAAACGTGGCGCTTTCGGGCGATGAGATAAAGGGCAGAATCATCGGGCGCGAAGGCCGCAATATAAGGGCATTTGAACAAGCCACGGGCGTTGACGTAATCGTGGACGATACGCCGGAGACCATCACGCTTTCGTCCTTCGACGGAGTTCGCCGCGAGATTGCCCGCATATCTCTGGAAAGACTCATCGCCGATGGAAGAATACATCCCGCCCGCATTGAGGAAGTCGTCAATAAAGTCAAGTCGGATATGGAAAATACGCTGCGCGAAGTCGGCGAAAAGGCCGCGCTTGAGGCCGGCGTGCCGGGGCTGCCGCAGGAAATTCTGAAACTTCTGGGCAAACTCAAATACAGGACGTCGTACGGACAGAACCAGTTGCAGCACACCATTGAGGTCGCGCTTGTCGCCGGCGCTCTTGGCGCCGAGCTCGGAGCCGACATTCTATTCGCCAAAAAGGCCGGCCTGCTGCATGATCTCGGCAAGGCCGTAGACCACGAGCAGGAAGGCGCCCACCATCAGTTGTCGGCGGACATCGCAAAAAAATACAACGAGTCGGACAAAATGATCAACGCCATCCTCTCTCACCACGAAGGCATATCCGCGCCCGAAAGCGTCGAGGCTTTTATCCTGGCCGCCGCAGACGCAATATCGGCCGCCCGTCCCGGCGCGCGCAGGGAGTCCGTGGCGAATTACATCAAGCGCATCGAGAAGCTCGAAAATCTGGCATCCTCGTTTTCCGGGGTGGCCGCCGTGTTTGCCGTTCAGGCCGGCCGCGAGGTGCGCGTTCTTGTGGAGCCCGATGAGATTTCCGACGAGCGCGCCCAGTCGCTGGCCAAGGAAATAGCCGTGAAGGTCGAACAGGAACTCGACTATCCCGGACAGATAAAAGTCACGGTAATCCGCGAAGTAAGAACGCAGGAAGTGGCGAAATAGAAAGGCAGGTAGAGAGGTAGAAAGGTAGAGAGGTGGAGAGAAACAAATTGTGAACATTCGCCATAAGAGTCCCTTCTACCCTTCTACCCCTCTACCTTTCTACCTGCCTTTGTCTTTGATATGAACATAAAAATATACACCGTTACCGAACTGAACTCCGAAATCAAAAGGCTCATAGAGCCGAGATTGTCGGATGTTTGGGTCGAGGGCGAAATATCCAATTACAAGGTCTATTCGTCGGGGCACGCTTACTTCACGCTCAAAGACGAGGGCTCCCAGATACAGTGCGTGATGTTCGCCGATTCGACGGCGCAACTCAGGTTCGTTCCCGAGGACGGCCTTGTGGCAACGTCGCGCGGGAGGGTCTCGCTTTACGTAAAAAGCGGGCGGCACCAGGTCGTGGTCTATTCCATGGAACCCAAGGGCAAGGGCGCGCTTCAGATTGCCTTTGAGCAACTGAAGAAAAAACTCAAGACCGAAGGTTTGTTCGATGACGCCCGCAAAAGGCCGCTACCGATGCTTCCGTCGAGCATAGGGGTCGTAACTTCTCCGACGGGCGCCGCGATAAGGGACATACTTGCCGTCATCAATCGGCGGTTCGCCAATGTCCGCGTGTTGATTTATCCGGTAGCCGTGCAGGGCGACAACGCCAAGGGCGAAATATCCGCCGCCATCAAATATCTCAATAATAATCACCCCGACCTTGATGTTCTGCTCGTGGGAAGAGGCGGCGGAAGCTACGAAGATCTCTGGGCATTCAACGAAGAGGCGGTCGCGCGCGCGATATTTGAGTCGAAGATACCCGTGATTTCCTGCGTGGGGCACGAAATAGATTTTACCATTGCGGATTTCGTGGCCGACGTGCGAGCCCCCACTCCGTCGGCGGCCGCGGAGCTCGTCGTCAGAAACAAGTCCGATATGACCGAGCGCATAAAGCGTCTGGCGTCGGGGATGGTTTCCTCCATGCGGCGAATTGCGGCCGAGAGATCCGCGTCGCTCGGACGCCTGGCGGCTTCGGGTTTTTTCAAAAATCCGTCGGAATACATCAACAAACGCGCCCAAGACCTCGACTATCTGGCCGAGCATCTCGCCGTATCTTCGGCGAATTTCGAAAGAGAGAAGCGCCATCGCCTCGATAATCTCGCGGGCCGCCTGCATCTTTTGTCGCCACTTGCCATTCTGTCCAGAGGCTACGCCGTGGTATGGAAGACCTCGACTCCCGACGGAAAACCGCTTGAAGATATTTTGCTCAAGGATTCAAAAGATGTAAAATCAAAAGACCGTGTCAAAATCCGTCTCGGAAAAGGTGAATTCGAGGCGGAAGTCGCCGATGTTCCGCGCGCCAAGGGATGCTGAAATCGGAGACCCTGAATTTAATTCAGGGCATGGTTCAGCATGACAC
>JASEHK010000189.1 GCA_030018875.1 Endomicrobiia bacterium
CCCGATATTATTATTTTGGTTTCCATTATTTTTTTTCGCGGCGCTGCGCCGTCAGGTTTTTAATCACTCCCAAAGGATAATACTTCATCATCTCGGATTCCACCCACCGAACGGAATCGGCGGGCGTCATCTTCCAATCCACGGGGCACTGCGAGAGAATCTCGACGAGCGACAGCCCTTCGCCGGAGAGCTGTGTTTCGAAGGCCGTCTTTATGGCCCGCTTGGCGCGCGTTATGTTCTTTGGAGAGTTTACCGCCACGCGCTCGACGTATTTGACGCCGTCAAGGTTGGATATGAGCTCCGCGACCTTTATCGGATTGCCGTGTAACGCGGGAGTCCTTCCGACGGGCGTAGTGGTTGTGCGCTGTCCGGGCAAGGTCGTCGGAGCCATCTGCCCGCCGGTCATTCCGTAGTTGGCGTTATTGACGAAAATGACTGTGATATTTTCTCCGCGGGCCGCCGCGTGGATTATCTCGGACGTTCCGATGGCCGCCAAATCTCCGTCGCCCTGATAGGTGAATACCACGCGGTCGGGAAGGACTCTTTTTATTCCGGTGGCTACTGCCGGCGGACGTCCGTGCGGGGCTTCGGTCACATCAAAATTGAAGTAATCATAGGCGAATACCGCGCAACCCACGGGCGCTATCCCTATGGTCTTTTCGCGGAGAGCGAGTTCGTCTATGACCTCGGCCACCAGACGGTGAATGATGCCGTGGCCGCAACCGGGGCAATAAAGATGGGATGTTTCGTTAAGAGATAAAGGCCGCGAAAATATCGCTTTCATAAAAGTGTTCTTATCTTTGCGGATATTTCCTCTATCGTCGGCAGACCGCCGCCCGGCCTTCCGAGAAAACTCACGGGGACTTTACCGTCCACGGCGAGGCGAACGTCTTCCACCATTTGTCCGAGGTTCAGCTCGACGACGAGAAAGTTTTTGGGACGGAGCGCGGAATTATTGCCCCCCCCGTCCGCCGCGGCGCGGATGACTTCGTCGGGAAAAGGCCAGAGCGTAACGGGTCGTATAAGGCCGACCTTAAAGCATTGAGCGCGGGCGGCGTTCACCGCGGCCATTGCTATCCGCGCCGCTATGCCCGTGGCGACTATTATGACTTCGGCGTCGTCGGTCTTGAATGTCTCGCACCGCGTCTCGTTTTTCTTTATGCGCGCGTATTTTTTGTCGAGGTCGAGATTATGCCGCTCAAGTGCGCCTTCGGCCATAAGAAGAGAGCGGATGAGGCGGGGCTCGCGTCCGCGGCATCCGTCGAGCGCCCACGTCGAGGCGGCGCGCTCGCTCGGCGCAGCGTCGTCTTCTATCAAAATGGGTTCCATCATCTGACCGGAAACACCGTCGGTAAGTATCATCACGGGATTGCGATATTTCTCGGCGATAGCGAAGGAAGACCGTGCGAGGTCGTACATCTCCTGAACACTGGCGGGAGAAAAAACTATCAGGCGATAGTCCCCGTGGCCACCGCCTTTGGTGGCCTGAAAATAATCGCCTTGGGAGCCGGATATGTTGCCCAAACCGGGTCCGCCGCGCTGAACATTGACGATAAGACACGGCAACTCGCATCCGGCAAGATAACTGATGCCTTCCTGCATCAGAGATATTCCCGGAGACGACGACGAAGTCATTGCCCGGAAACCGGCGACGGCAGTGCCCATCACCATGTTTATCGAAGCCAGTTCGGATTCCGCTTGTATGAATATTTTGCCGAGCGCCGGAAGTTTGCGGGACATATACTCGGGCACTTCGTTTTGCGGGGTTATGGGATAGCCGTAGTATGCGTCGAGTCCGCCCGCGAGCGCGCCCTCGCAGACGGCTATGTTGCCTTTCATGAGATACACGGACTTATTTGCGGACTTCAATTGCGACCTCCGGACACACGAGATAACAGAACCCGCAGGAATCGCACGGTGAATCCCCCTCGTCGGTAAACAACGCGAAATCTGAGCCGTAAGCATTGAGTTCTTTCGACATGGTTATAGCCTTGCGAGGGCAGAAAACTTCGCAGAGTTCGCAACCCTTGCAACGCTCTTTTTTTATGATAATTTTTTTATCGGAAGGGGTCATCGCAAGATGTTTTATTGTATCTCTTTTTTTGTTTGAAAATCAATCAAGTCGGCAATATTTTGACGGAGTTAAATTTTTTGATGACTTGACGGGCAGACGGCCACAAACCGCTAAAAATCTATTTTGACGGCGGGACGGTCTTGGCCTGCCGAATGAGTTCGTCGGCGTGCCGAAGGGCGGTGTCGGTGATTTTGCGTCCGGAAAGCATGCGGGCCATCTCGGGGCGTATTTCTTCTGAGACTAGACGCCGCACGCGCATGAGAGTGCGGCCCGCCGACTCGCTTTTCTCGACGAAAAAGTGCCTCGAAGCGAAGGCCGCTATCTGCGGAAGGTGGGTAATCGCTATTATCTGATTGAATGACGCCAGAGAGCACAGCTTCGCTCCGACGGTCTGTCCGGCGGGGCCGCTCAATCCTGCGTCTATCTCGTCGAATATCATTATCCCTGACGAGTCCGATGACGCGGCGCCGACGGTCTTGATGGCCAACATAAAGCGCGACATCTCGCCGCCTGAGATTATGTCCGCCAGAGGCCGCGGCCGCTCGCCGGGATTGGCGGAGAACATAAACTCAATGTCTTCGGAGCCGTGCGGAGGCCATTTTTGGGGTTCCGCCTCTATGGGTATGATATTGACGGAAAACACGGCCTTTGGAAGGCCCAGGGTTTGGAGTTCGGCCTCGACCTTGCCGACGAATCTTTCGGAAGCGGCCTTTCTTTTTTTGGAGAGCGCGGCGGCGGCGGTTTTGAGTTTTTTTATCTGGGCGAACAATTCGTTTTCAAGGTCGGTCTTTGTTTCTTCGCCGGTCTTGAGCGCCTCGAGTTGCGCGGATGTCCTGTCGCGGTATTCAATTATATATTCTATCGTGGCGCCGTATTTTTTCTTAAGACGGTCTATTTTGTCGAGTTTCGATATGAGTTCGTCCACCTTGCTCTCGTCGAAAGAAGCCGTTTTGTCGAGAAAATCCGCGACGTTTTCGGCGATGCTCGCGAGGGCGGAAGATATCGTTTCAAGCGCGGCGAGGTCGGCGGCGAAGGG
>JASEHK010000018.1:0-14038 GCA_030018875.1 Endomicrobiia bacterium
AGAAAAGCAAGGTCGTAACAGTTCGTAAAACTTCCGTCGACGCCGAGCAGGGCGTCGTCGATGACGTCCCATGCGTTTATGAGTTTGTGAAGCGGCAGCGTCTTATCGGGGTTGAGTATTTTCTTAAGTCCCGTAACCATCTTTCATCTCCCCGACGACGGAGTATTTATTCGGCGTCGTCAGATATACGAAAAGGTCCGGCCAGCCGTAATGCCGTTCGCGGTGTTTCTTGGCGAACTTATATCCGGCTACGGAAACAATCGCGGACAATAACCACCAACTCAAAAGCAGCGGCAAAAACACCGCGAGCAATAATATCGCCGCGTCAAGCGGTTTCAACCCGACGAGATAATAAGTCGTCGAAATATTTTTGTAAGTATTTATCATCGGGCGAAACTTTGCATGACATTCCAGATAATGCGGATGAGTACCAGAAACGCTCCTCCGCCGATCACCCAGCCCGCCCTCTGGAAAGCGTCTTCTTTGTGCATCATAAGACGTATGGCCGCGAACGCTCCTCCGCCGACGAACGCGGCTCCGCCTATGCTGAATATCACGAAGTCAATCGCGCGTTTGTTGAAGTTCTCGATGTCCTGTATCGAGCCCTCTCCGTACTGCGCCCACGCGACGCTTGCGACGCAAAGCAACAACAACGAAAAAAACAATTTCTTCATAATAACGCCTCCTTGTTTTATTTTGCTTTCCCATCGGCGACTTCGCCGCGCTTTAACCTTGGGGCTTCGGTCTCGGAGATTGGCTCGGCAAGCAGTTTCTCTCCTGCGAGGATTTTTTCGCGAAGATTCTTTATCATCTCGTTGAAAGAAATCTCGATGTCCTTCAATTCGTCGCCCTTGCGGATTTTAACCGTGTGGGTTAAATCGCCGCGCCCGACGGCTTCCATCGACTTTTGGAATCTGTAAAGCGGGCCCGCGATTTTATGCGTCAGGTAAAGCGCCGCCAAAGCGACCGTCGCGCACGATACGGCAAAACCGGCCAATAAAGCGTAATTCACCCGCCCAAGCAACATTTGTATTCGCGGATGATTGAATTTGACGAGTTCCTCGACGGCAAAAAAGTAAAATACCCCGAAAGGCACCGCGCCCGCCAAAGTCATTGAAACTAGCGCGATAAAAGCAATCTTTAATTGCAGCCGGGGCTTGACGATAAATCTGCGCCGCCTCTGCCCGAACAACTTCTCTTGTTCCGTTCGCCGAGGGGATTTTAAACTTTCCCGAAGAAGCAATCGCATAATAAACATAATAATGCCCTCCTTAAAACTTCACCGCAGCCGCCGCCTCATTTTGTTTATCTCGCCCTCGCTCATAAAGAGTTTTAGTTTCAGCAATTCCTTCTCGGCGACGGCGTAGTCGCCTTTGGCGCCGAGGATGTCCGCGGCCGCGCGAACGCTCTTTACGTAGTCGGCGCGGATTTTCTCAATCTCTTTTAACTCCGGGCCCGGCTCCGCAGGACGTCTTTCAGGCGACTTGTAGCCACCCCGTTGCTCGTAAACTTCGGCGGACATTTCCATCCACTCGCCGGGTCTGGGCGCCGCCGCCGGCGTTCTCTTTTTGGGTTTGACTTCCTCGTAAATATCTTTAAGCCCCAGGGCGGGCTCGGCTTTGTCGTCGGGATCCAAATCGTAAGCGCTAAGATACGACTGATACGCTTTTACGAGGTCGCCCCGACTCCGATAAATCTTTGCGCCCAGGACGAATTCTTTTATGCGGTTCGCAACGACGGTTTTTTCGTATTCATCCCGCAAAGCGTCCACATCCGCGTCTTTGACTTTTACATCTGCGTCGATTCTTTTTTCCGTCAGACGGAAATACAGGGGATAGACATATTCCTGGGCGGGGTTAAACCGCATAAGATTGAAAATGACCTCGCGGGCGGATGAGTCCGCGTTTTTTGCGTAGTGTTCCGCCGCGGTGTAATACAACCGCTCGGAGTAAAGCCGGTCTTTGGTAGATAGTTTCTTTTTCTTGTCCGACCCATCAGCCGCCTTCTTGCGGCTTGTTCTGGCGGCAGAGTTCTTTTCGTCAACGGCCAACGCCCTCTCGGAGGCGATGAGCGAGTCGGCGTAATTTTTCTTATTAAATTCTTCTTCGGCTTTTACGACGAGCGACGAAACATATTTTTGTTTCGCCTCGTCAATGTATTTTCTCATGTCGTAATAAACGAACGATTCGCCGTCTAAGGTTTTGAGTTTCGCAAGGTTCAATTCCGCCTGCTCGAAATCGTTTGAGGCGGCAGCCGCGCGCACAAGCGCTACCAGAGCGTCCACCGTGTCCTGCTTAAGTTGTTTGACTCTCAAGCCGCGTTGCGCCGCCTCGTTATAGGTGCGTTCCAAAAGGACTTTGGTATCGGCGTCTTCGGGCGAAATGTTCAGCGACTCGACGGAGGTTTTGTAACTCGACAGATAATCGCCTTTCTGAAACTGCTCCAAAGCCCGGTCCCGGGCGGTCCCTATTTTGCCAGCGGCGGATAAGTCCCGCGCCTGTTTCAAGAGATCCGCGGCGTCCCGCCTCGACGGCAAAAGATAAACACTTCGCTCCAAGAGAGCGACGGCGGATTCATAATTGCGCTTATCCGACAACTCCCGCGCGGTTTTGCACTGTATCGCGTAGAGACGTTCCACGCGCGTGTAAACCGCCATAAAATGGGCGAAGTCCTCGTCTTCGTCCTCGGGGGCCTCGCCCCAGTAAAACACAACGCCAATGCGATGAAAATAAGCGTACGACTTAAAATCGATGGCGTAATCGAATTGATAGTCGCCCAATTTCGCGCCCGCGCCCAAAGTAAGCGTATCGTTAAATCCGGCGCGCAGGGTGTATCTGTTAAGTAGCGAGTGCTCGGTGCCGTAAGCAAGCCGCGCGTCGCCGGCATCGGTGTCGTGTATCACGTCGGTATAAATACTTGTCTTGTCGTAATGAAACGTCTGCTTTGAGGGATTGTAACGGAAAAATACCGGCACAACCATGGCCGCGCCCGCTCTATACGTCGTCGGATACGCCTCTTTTTGGGACTTTAATTGCATCACCGGCCGGATAATGCTCTGGCCGGCAATGCCCAGATGGACTTGCGAGCGATTTCCAAAAATAAACGGTCCGCGAAACGCTCGGCCGACGCCGGCGTCAAGACCGATGTTTCCGGCGGTTACTCCGTTGAAATCGAAGTAAAGATAATTGAGATTAAGACCCGCAAGGATGCCCAGCGATTCTCTTAAATCCGCCGCGAGCGTTCCCGTCATAAGCCACTGACTTGTATTGACGGCGCGAGGGTTTGAGTCAATCGCCTCTCTTAGTTCTATGTCGCCCGAGCGCAGGTTTATTCCGGAAAGACCCATTATTGTTTTGTCGCTCAATTCCTGTCCGAGCGAAAAAAAGTTGTACATCGCCCCGTCGAAAAGCGCGTAATGTGACAGCGACAAACTCCCGCGCTTTATTGCGGCGGGCAACGCCGGATTGTAAAAATACCCCGACATATCGTTTAAGAAAGCGGTCGCCGTCTCCCCACGGCCATAGGCCTGAACCGACGGGCCGTGAGAGAGAAAATGCTTTCGCGCGCCCGAGGCGGCCGCAAGTTGTTCTACTGTTACAGTAAAACAGTAGAACAACAGTAGAATACTGATAGTAACGTTGCGCCGTTTCATTTTATTATCAAAAGCCGCGCGCGATCGCGGCTTTGACTTCCGTCGGAGTATCGTTTTATTATCACGACAACATAAGGCCCTGAATAAAGTATTCGTCCTGCGTCGTCTCTGCCGTCGTAGGTAATTTCATTCGCGCCGCGCAAAAGCCCGTCGAACTCTTTGCGCCAACACAAATCGCCGAGTTCCGTGTAGACGCTTACTTCGGCGGAGCCGCTTTGGGCCATATCAAAAACAATTTTCGTTGGGCCGATGTTAGGGTCAAAAGGATTCGGATAATTGAACGCCTTGCCGGACGCGGGCCGCTCGATGGTCTTGAAACGCCACACCGGCGATGGCGATGACACGCCGTAAATATTGATTGCCTCGACTTGCCAGAGGTAGTCCTTGCCGTAGTCGAGCGATTGGACTTCGTAGGTTGTTGCGTAGCCATCGTAAATTATGGACATCGAAGCGGTGTTTGTTCCGAGATAAACTTTATACCGCAATGTCCCGGATAAGTCCGGATCAAGCGCCGCCCAGGACAAAACTATTTTCGCGCTTGAGACGGTTTTGCCGTCGGTAACTCCGGTGTTTTCAAAACTTGATGGCTGACGACTTACGACGAAAGAACTCATAGAAAGCCGATACTCTTCGGCGCGATTGGGATTGCGGACGGCGTATTGATAAACGTATACGCCCGTCGAGAGCGTGACTTCGCCGGCGTAAAGCCATCCGCCGTCGGACTCTTGATTGAAACTTAAAACTAATGATGAAAATGTTCCCGCGCCTCTAAGACGATAATCCACTTTCGGGTAACCTGCCGACGGCAGTGTGCCGTAAGGGTCGAAATAAAGCGTGTTGAAAGTCGTCTTTCCCGGAGAAGTGTTGACCCAATAGTATGCGTGCCGCCACCAGAGCATCGGCGGCTCGCTTATTATCAGATAATCAACCCAGTTGAAAAATCCTGTGCGGATTTCTATTTCATCGAGAGATTTTTTCTCGGGCGATAACATTGACACAAGTCCGTCCGTCTCCACCCAGTCGGAAACGCTCCACATCCGGCAGGGTTCAAGAACGAAAAATACTTCGATATTCTCTTTGACGGCCACTCCGGCGACCGCCTCTCCGACAGGCAAAAGCAAAAACAGTAATATCGCAAACGACTTCCGTGCGGTCATATTTTTATGATGTAGCACAAAGCAAAGTAAGGCGGACGGTTTTCGTGCGCCCCGCCGCTGCCCTGAGCGTTTATAGTATGACCATGAGAACCCGCGTTGCTTGTTGTGCCGGTTACCCAGGTGTTGTAAACGGTCCATACACCACTTCCGTCCTTTACCGTGGTGATCGTGGCGCGCTCATAAGAATGAGTGTGTGCTCCATCCGTCCCCGTGGTTCCGGTGTGATTATGCGACGGTATCTCGCTGAGCGATAGTGTCACCGTATTCGCTCCGCCGGTATTGCCGACGGTGTAACTTGAGCCCGCCCCGACGATAAACCGGTCCCGCAAGTTCGGCAGTTGAAAAGTCGTAACGCCGTCGCCGACGCCGTGGACGGTGCTGATAGCCGCAAACAGCCGCGCGTAAGTCGTCCGCGATATTGCGCTTCCGTCGCATAAGAGCCAGCCGCCTGGTATTGACGCCTGCGTCCCGCCCCACATAAGAATCGTTCCGACGGGAAGCCAAGATTCGACATACCCCTTTGTGGCGCCGTCGTCGTAAGCGGTTGGCGTGGAGACGTTGACAATCCTGTTGTTTTCTGCGCTGACGGTAAACGTGGTCACCGCAAGTTCGGTCATGTTGCCGATTGTAACCGTCACGGTTCCGGACGTCTTTGTTATGCCTTCGGCGGTTCGGGAGTGCAAGGCATATACTCCCGCGGCGATTTTTTCTCTTGGCGAAAGTATTTTTCCGGAGACGGTCGTCTCAAGCCAAAAATCTTTCCAGCGCCAGTCAACGCCCGAGGGTTGCATAGCATAACTGAACGTCCCCGTAGTAACGGCGACAACGACATCGCCCGACGACCAGACAGGAACGCCGCCCGTCTCGATGGCGTAGATTTTGAAGTTCATCGTCCGGTTTGCGGTAATTGGCTGGCCGTATTCTCTTAAGCGTCCCTGATAGTTAATTTCGTTGGGGACTTCGGCAAAAGCCGGCGAAACAAAAAGCGTCAATCCTGCAAAAAGTAAAAATAACGTTTTTCTCATAATGCCTCCTTTAATAACTCACTTACTATCGCGGATATGCTCTTACCGCTCGCCGCCGACTTTGTTCTCAATTTTTCCGCGACTTCCAACGGAAGCCAAAGCGCCATCTGTGTCAAGCCCTTTTTCTTCCAAACGCGCCGGTATTTCTCCACACGGCCGCGATTCCGTTCTACTAATGTTCTACTAACGTCACGCAAAGCGTTGCGCGGTTTTTCCGACGATAAGCCCGGTTGTTCTACTGTAACCTTGTTTTTTGTTCTACTAACGCCGGCGGAGGGGAAAAACATACCTGCGGCGCGTTCGCTTATCGAAGGTTTATTCATTTTCCACTTCCTTTGCCATGGCCGCGTATTGCCCGGCTTGTTCGCAATTTTTGTCGTACTCGAATATAGGCGCGCCGGCCGTAGCGGCGTACGGGAATTTGATTGTGCGGCTTATGACCGCGTTAAAAACTTCAAATCGCTTCTTAACTTCATTCACCGCTTCGGCCGCGTGGAGAGTCCCCTTGTTGTACATCGTAAAAAGAATTTTCATTTTAAGCCCGGCATTTACCTGCCGCGCTTGTTCCACGATTTTCATAAAAGCCGCAAGAGCCCGCACCGCGGGAAACTCGCATTGGACCGGCACGATAAGCAAGTCGGCCGCCACAATGGCATTGGCGGTAAGAACGCTTAAAGAGGGGGGAGAATCTATGACGATATAGTCGTAACTTTCGGCGAAACGCTCAAGAGATTTTTTTAGTATGCGCTCAAACGCTATCCTGCCGGGAAACTCGATTTCAGCGGCCGCAAGATCAAGCGTGGCAGGTATAATGTCCAAATTTTTTCTCAGCGCTGTCGGAACGGCAACACCGCCCGTCAAAAGAGCATAAGTGTCGCCGCCGGACTGAACCTCGGCGTCAATTTTAAGCGCGGCGCTCAAACCCGCCTGCGGGTCCATATCCACGAGCAAAACCTTATTCTTGCGTCGCGCGAGTTCGGCCGCGAGATTTACCGCGGTGGTTGTTTTTCCGACGCCGCCTTTGTGATTTGCGATTGTGATTATCATGGTTTCTGTTCTATTGTTACAGTAGAACATCTCTCTTATATAAGTTTCGCGAAGCCGACTGCACGGACCACGAGTTTGTAATCGTCCGCCGCTTTTTCAAGTGTCACCTGCCACTTTCTGCCGTCGACGAGATGACAAAGATTCAGTTCCTTGACGGCTTTTCCAAACTGCTGGTATCTCAGCGAAGCGTATTTATGCCACGACGCCAAGGGCAGCGCAAGTATTTGAATCAAATCTTTCAAGGGCTTTTCGTAGTGACCGCATCCCACAAGAGATCTTTCTAGTTCAAGACGCAGGAGAAACGCAAGTTCGCTGCGGTGCCTCATCATCTCTTTGGGCCGATAAACCGCGCGGCGATTTATCAGTTGCCGGCTTACAGGGTCTGAAAAACTTACTTGAAGAGTCACTCCGCCCTTAACGTCTTCTTTCTTGTCGGTCATTACCACAACCTCGGCAAGCAGCGAGAAACCGTATCCCTTGAAATTGAGTCCTTCCACGTCGGCCAAGTCCAAGTAGTAACCAAACACCGACAAGTCCATCACTTTACGTTTTAAGTTGGTCAGTTGCCAGCCGCCAAAACTTTTCCAGCCCAGGCGTCTGGCAAGATCCCTGATTGAGACCACGCAGTAGCAATGACAGGCGCCGGTTTCATCGTATCTGACAAAATCATATCCGCGGGCCATGCTTTGCTCAAGCCACATATCTTCAAGAGCGACTAAAATTCTTGCATGCTCGGCGGTAAGTATTCCGCGTTCCGCGTCGCCCGGGAAAAACTTTCCGCGCAGGACCGGCACAAGTTTATCATCGCCGCCAAAGGTTGAAAATCTTGCGAGCACTTTGTCGCTTTTTGCCTTGTTGGTTGAAAGCGTAAAAAACTTCGGGCACAGAAACGACACCCATGGCACGTGCTTGAAAGAGTACCCTGCCGTCATTTTTGAAGGCGCGCCGGTCTCGCCTTCTTTTTTTAGCCGGGGTTTAAGTTCGGCAAAAAGTTCCACCTGACTGGCGCATTTATGGGCAGTCATCTTCGCTTGGCCGGTTGCCGATTTCTGTAAAGGGGGATTTTGTTTGAGGATATCGCCTTGCTTAAGACGTTTTTTCAAAAGCCCAACCAGATATCCGGCGGGGTTTTTTACGGCGCCTTTGCTGATTTGATATTTAAGTTCGCCGGTTTCTTCAAGAATCGCGTTTTCGGGCAAAAGCCGGATAAAATTCTTCCAGCATGCCGAGTTTTTGGCGTCTCCGGTAAGTTCGATGATCCGTTCCAGAAGGTAATCGTTTTTCATAGCCGTTTTTTGCCTTTTTATACCCCGATAGGGGTCGTTCGGGGCGCTTCAGCGCCCCTTCTTAACGATTCTACCGTTATATTCTAACGGTTCTTGCGCGCGCGCGCGCGCGCATGATTCGCGCGTAGGGAAAACGGGTGTTGATAACTTTTGGCGATTTAACCCGAACACCATAGTATTTAACCCGAAACACATAGCAAATGCCCATAATTTAACCCGAAACACATAGTATTTAACCCGAAACACATAGCAAATGCCCATAATTTCACCCGCATGCCATAGTATTTAACCCGCATGCCATAGCAAATGCCCATAATTTAACCCGAACACCATAGCAGGAAGGTCTCGTCTCACCCACCCCGCAGGTTCCCATAAGAGATATTATGTTAACTTATAGCCTCACGCAGCCAAGGGCGCGGGTTATTATAAACTACTTTATATTTGATAAAAAAATCGAGCGTGGCTCTAATGTTTTTGTCATAATATAAGATGTTACTTTAAGTATTTATTGTTAGCGGGCTAAAAAACTGTGCTTTTGACCCAAACATCAAGTTTTACTTTAAGATGAGTCCTTTCGGCGGGTTTTGGGGTACAAAAGGGAGAGGCGCGAGTAGCGACGAGTGTCCGGAGATGAAAAATTGGCAGGGATAGTTTATGGCGGGGTCAGGTCACGGCAACCGACGGGTAGGCAGCGGCCAATGACCTTGGTAAGGCCAGTTTAGTCCGGCAGTGGTCTATAAAAAATGACGGCTATCAGGGAGAGGATAAAGATGGTTGAATATCGCCGGCAACGCTTTTTTCGTTGTTATCAGGGGGAGGGACAATGGAGGATAAAGGGGGTGTCAGACCGACCAATTATTACTGAACTCGTCTTTCGAAGGGTGTCTAATGCTGAATACACGCTGGTATGGCCATCTCTCTATTTCATTGCCGTTTTCAAGCAATATCACGGCGAAGTCGAGTTTTTCCCCCTCGGACGTGCCCAAAAACTCGAAAGGCAGGGAGAGTTCGACCACTTTTGAAGCGGCCGCAAACGTCCCGGGGGCGTTATGGAGTGTCAAAATATCTTTGCCCGCCCTCTCCATTGCATAGTTATGAAGTGTCTTGTCAGTAGCAAATGAAACGCGCGCGACAACGCCATCAGGATTCATAAATTTGACGCGAAACTCGTATTGTGAGAGTTTATCGGGGTCTTTCAGCAAATTGGAGTCTATTCTTATGTAAAGATTGCTTAAATCGAACCCGTAATAAACGGCCTTTATCGAGCTTTCCACCTGATGCATCGAGCCGCCGGCAAGTCCCGTCTGATAAAAACCGGCGGCCAGCCACTCATAATAATTCGTGGCGACGCCGTCTATTTTGACGCTTAAAAAATCCGCCGGCTCGAGTATGGGCGGACCGGCGCGATGCCCGGTCTTTATCGCTATATTAAGATTTTCGGGAGGCTTGGCGCCAAGCGTCTCATAGATTTTTTTAAGATGCGCCCGATAAAGCGAATCGAACATAGAATCCTGCGCCGAGCCGTGGTCGTCTCCGTACCACCAGTTCCAATCGGAGCCCTCGGCGGCATACAAATGCTCCATGGCGCGCGAGACCTCGGGCGCGGCGGCATGGGCGGGATTGTCGCGGACGTGGCCGGCGATAAACTCTCTGGCCTCATAAAGACGGTCCCAAGAGGCGTTGTCTTCGTCGTGGCCTATCCATATCGCGAAGTTGGCGTTTATCCAGGATCCTGCGTGAAGCCGCGAGAGCTTCCTTGTGGGCGGGTGTTTGTCGAGATAATCGGAATATGTAACGGTCTCTATGTCAGGATCCGCGGATATGCGGCCCAAAAGCTCCCTTAAAAAATCCTCGCCGTCATTGCGATAATATTCCCAGCAGTTTTCACCATCGAGAATTACGTTTACAAGCGGCAGGGAGCCGGCGCGGGCGTTTTTTTTGATGCCGTCGAGACGCTTCATAAAATCCGCGGCGGCCGTCGCGGGATCCCATCCGGCGTAGACGAATCCTATGGCGTCGGAAAGCGCGTGGTCGCGGAAGAATATGTCAACGGGTTTGGACCGGCCTGACAACTCCGCGCGCCAAGGCTCGTATATATCGGCCCGCGATGGCGAAGACGCGCGCAATGTCGAGAGCGACCTGAATAGCACTTCCTCGTCGGTGGCTATCCAGCGGGCTCCACAATCCGCAAACAATCCCGCGACTTCTTCGCTGACGCTTCCCTCTGAAGGCCAGAATCCGCGGGGTCGGCGGGCGAATTTTTTTTCGTAGAAATCCGCAGCCTTCTCTATTTGGGCGCGGGCGTCTTCGGGGCGGCGAAACCGGTTGGATGGAAGGCGCGCTCCGTGTATCGAAACCCGCGCTGCGTCCGTGTCGCAAAGGAGTGGAAGTATCGGGTGATAAAACGGCGTCGTCGAAATTTCGGCGCGGCCCGAGTCCTGCAACTCCTTGTGTTTAGGAACCACCAAACTGCATATTTCAAGATGTTTTTTTATGAGCCCGGACTTTTCTTCCTCGGTAAAGTTCTTCCCCTTTTTAAAAAGCGAGGCGATGAAAGGGTCTTTTCGCCGCCAATACGGGTCGGTCCACGCAAGATTAAACCATACCTGAAGATCAAGGAAGTCCTGTTTTTTGAAGTTGGCTGCCGCTCTTTTTATTTCGTCCCCGGCCGCCTCGCGCCCGCGATGCGCCAGAAGCTCGGCGTAACGCGGATACGGCGCTATCATGGTCGCGTAGTTGGCCATAAAAAAGTTTTCGAGTATCCATGCGGCGTCGGCGGCGGCAAGAGAAGACGATGGGGCGAGCGTAAGGTCAATGATTTTATCGCGGGCGTTCCCGCTCGCGTAATCGTCGAGTTGCGCGATGAGGGAAGGAACGAGATTTATATTGAACTTTATCTTCGGAAAATCGTCGAGAATGGCGGCGAGGTCGTAGTAGTCCTTGACGGCGTGGAGGCGCGCCCATGGCATTTCATAAAATCCGCTCAGGGGATTTTTGTAGTAAGGTTGATGTTGATGCCAAAGGAAGGCTAATCGCAAAGCGGGCATTTTTTAGAATCTGGCGCGGAAGTCCAGCGCGTATTTTGAAAGGGGATCCTTCTTTTCCCAGAATATTTCCTGCGGCGGAGTGTAACGGTAATATCCGAAGCCGGCCGAAACGTTTTTGGAGAGTTCGTATTTCATAAAGATGTCCATCTCGGCGCCGAGCGAGTATTTCGCCCCGAGCAGCCTTTCGAAACCCGATGCTTCTTTCTGGGGTTTAAGAGGATGCTCCGACGAGGAAAACAGAAAATAGTTGACTCCGAAATTCCATCGAAAAAAAGGCGAGAAATCGAAAAGTATGCCTATCGTATTGATGCCGGAATATCCGGCTGGCAATTCAATCGCGGTTTCGTTGTAGGATGCTCCGAAAAGCTTCCCATGGCCGGTCGGCTCAAGTCCGTCGTAGCGGCGCGCCAATGACGCTCTGAACTCCGAATCCGAGGATCCTATCGAAAGCGTATCGTCGTCGCCGGAAAACATCGTCATGAAAAGTCCGGCCGAGACCGCGCCGACCTTTGTGTCCTTGGCGCGCAGAGTGCCGGAAAGCTCCCACGCATAGCCGTCGAGCCCGACGGATCTGCCGTCGAGCAGAGCAACCTCTCCGGATTCTCGGGCATACGTCGCCCGATACTCGCCGTACTCGTCCTCGCGACGGATACCGCCCTTTATGAAATTCTTTATTATCCTCGACGTGCCGGCGGAATATCCGCGCTCATAGAGCGTTCCGGACGAATCCTGCTCGGAAACATAAAGAATGTTTATCTTGTCTTTTTCCAGACGGTAACTCAAGTCGAGGCCGTAAACGTCGAAATCGGTGTCGGCGTAAAATCCCTCCGAAACCTTGGCGGTAAATATGTCGCCGGTGAGTCTCTCGGGATAATTCACCCTAAGGCGCAAGGCGTTAAGCCCCGCCGAGTTATCGCTCAAAAGTCCGTCGCCGATGTCGAATGGCTGCCTGCCGACGGTGATTGAGGCGGGATATTCGCTGAAATCCTTCACTGTGAAGTATAAATGCTCGACGAACGGCCGACCCGATATGTCAGGATAAGGATGCCTGCGGAACCGCGCAATCTCGGACGGCAGGGCGTTTACCGTCGAGCCAACGACATCCAGAGATTGAATCCTCGCCATTATCTCCACGCCGCCGGCGAACTTTCCGCCCACTCCGAGACGCAGGCGTTGCGCGTAAAAAGATACGGCGTCCGTCGAAGTCTTGGAGTCGTAATCGAGGTTGGAATAGGATATTCCGCTCAGGCCCATATCGGTCTCGACTATCAGGGTGGATGCTTTTAATGACGGAGCCGAGACGGCAAAAGCCAAAAACATCGTGACGAAAAATGTCAGTAAGCGCGGAGCCGACGGTTTCATTTTTTCTCCACGGCGGAGCCCAAGGCCGATATCCTGGCCGCCGCTCGCGCGGACCATGAAGAACCCGGATAAAGAACCGCCATCCTCTCATAAATCCGTCGGGCGTCGTCCTTCATCGCGGACTTTTCGTAAATCATGCCGAGCTTTTCATATACTCTGGGCGTTAGAAAATGGTCCGGATATTTTCCGGCGAAAAAGTCCGCCTCCGCGATGGCGGCGGCGGAATCGCCTTTTAGGTCGAGCGCCAACACGGACAAATAAAGTCCGAAGGGCCTCAGCGTCCGGGGCTTGCCGCGCTCATATACGGCGCGCGCGAGCAAGTGCGCGCCGGCCGAGTCGCCTTCGGCAAGTTTGATCTCGGCCAGAAGCATTCTTGCGTGTGTGGCCGGCGCCGACGAAGGATACTGCGCGATGACTTCGCCGAATAAATCTTTTGCGCGATCGGTCATCCCCTGCGAATACATCCCCTGCGCCGACGAGAACTTTTCAGAGGCGCGTATCACTCCCATGCTGTGGCGGGAAACGGAAAAATAAACTATGAACGATACGGCGACGAAGACACCCGCCGCGGTGGCGGCAAGTTGGCGGTTTTTTTGCACCCAATTGTGTGCCGATAAAACAACGGCTTCAAAACGTTTTTCAAGCGGTGTGTTCATTTGCGGATATTCCTGAGCGCGCGCGCCACTAAGTCGGCGGAGTTTTGTGTCATTACTTTATAATAAGACGATTTCAAACCCGCCGCCGCGAGCGTCCGACGGATTTTCAAATCATCGAGAAGATTTTCGGGGTCGTGAGTGTCCGTATTGAGCACGATTTTCGCGCCGAGGGACATTGAGAGTTCGGCTACGCGGCCGTTGCCTCGGTCGTGGCCCGGCCGAGTGGTTATTTCAAGAGATACGCCCTTCGATGCGGCGAGTTTTACATCCTCGGGACTAATGAATCCCGGATGCGCCAGAATGTCGGCTCGAGCCAATATGGCGGCATGGTTGGTGCCGGCCGGGACTGGCTCCACGGGGGTCTCGCCGTGCACGACGACGAGACGCGCGCCCAGTCGCCTTGCGCGCGAAACGGCGCGCGCTATAAGAGGCGGGGGCACATAAGTAATCTCGCAGGCGGTTATCACTTTTATGTCGTAATACTTACCGAGGTCGCCCGCGGCTTTCAAGATTCCGGGTATTACGAAATCTATGTTGGTAAAATCCACGTGGTCGCTAATGGCTACGGCGCCATAGCCGGCGACGCGGGCTCGCGCCACAAGCTCCGAAGGCAGGAGCGCTCCGTCGGAAAACAATGTGTGCGTGTGCAAATCAATGTACATACTTAAGTTCGCCCCCGGACGGACTTGAACCGCCAACCTTCTCCTTAGGACGGAGCAGCTCTATCCAGTTGAGCTACGGGGACTCGCCTTCGCCAAGGCTTCGGCGAGCAAGTATGCCATTTCTCTTAGGTTGAAGTATTTAAG
>JASEHK010000018.1:14048-15436 GCA_030018875.1 Endomicrobiia bacterium
TAATGAGCGACTCTATCAGGTAGCCGTCGAGTTTTTCGCGCGGCTTCAAAAATGTCAGCTCGATAAGAAAGCCAAGCCCCGCGACTTCTGCGCCGATCTTTTCAAGCAGAGAGCATACGGCGCGGGCCGTGCCGCCGGTGGCAAGAACATCGTCCACGATGAGCACTTTTTCCCCTTTTTCGACGGCGTCGGCGTGAACTTCAAGAATGTCCCTGCCGTATTCGAGTTCATACTCTTGGCTTACGGTCTTGTAGGGAAGTTTCCCTTTTTTTCTTATCGGGATAAAGCCGGCGCCGAGTTCGGCCGCTATGGCCGCTCCGAATATGAATCCGCGCGACTCCATAGACGCAACCTTGGATATTTTCTGTCCGCGCCAAGTCCCGGCCATCGCGCTTAACGTATACTTTAGGGCGGCGGGAGATTTCAGAAGCGGCGTGATGTCCTTGAATACTATGCCTTGCTTCGGAAAATCGGGGACGTCGCGGATGTGGTCTTCAAATTTGAAAGGTGTCATTATAATCGCCTCCGTTACTTAAAATCCGGGCATTGTTGCCCTTGGCGCCCGTGGTTACTTTTTTATATTTCATCCTCTTTAGAGCCGCTTTCATTCGCTTGTCCGCCCTTTCGAGTATCTGTCTTATCCTTTCCTTCGACACTTTTATTTTGGAAGCTATCTGGCCCAGCGTGTGGCTTTTGCCGCCATAGAGACCGTATCGGTAGATGACTATTTTCTTGTCGCGCGGCTCAAGAACTTCGAGCGCCTCGTCGAGATTGGCGTTGGCGTCCAGCCCCGTCAAATAAATCTCGGATTCGTTTTCGGGAGATGCGATGGTGTCTCCGAGCGCGACGCTTTCGTCTTCGTCTATGGGCGCGTCGAATGAGGCCTGTTGGCGGCTCAAATTCAAAGCCGAGATTATTTTTTTGACCTCGGCCTGATTGACTTTAAGCGCGCGGCCTATCTCTTTGAGGCTGGGACGACGGCCGTATTTAAGATTGAGTTTGTCCCACTGTTTGAGCCACTTCTTTATCTTCTGCCAAATGTGCGGAGGAATTCTTATCGTGCGACGCTGTTCTTCGGCCGCGCGCCCGACGGACTGCTCTATCCAGTAAGTCGCATAGGTCGAAAACTTGACCCTCTTTCCTACCTTGTATTTTTCGACGGCCCGCATCAGTCCGAGGTTGCCCTCTTCGATGACGTCGAGTATGTCCATGCCGGCGGCGCCGTAATATCTTCTGGCTATGGGAACTACGAGTTTAAGATACGCGAGCGTGAGCTTGCGGCGGGCGCGTCGGTCGCCATTATTGATGCGACGCCAAAGATCTCTTTCTTCCTCGGGTTTTAGGTGAGGTATCCCGGATATTTTTTGTATGTAGAGTCGAAAAGGATC
>JASEHK010000190.1 GCA_030018875.1 Endomicrobiia bacterium
TTCAGCATGACACTGCGTGTCAGTTCAGCATGACACTGCGTGTCGGTTCGGCATGACACTGCGTGTCAGTTCAGCATGGCACTTTCATTTTGTCCCCGCCAAGGCGGGGTCAGAATCTCATTAAGGGGAACGATGAATATGACCAAAACCCAGCCGAAAAAATTCGAAGACGCGCTTGAGCGGCTCGAAGAGATAGTCGAGGCGCTTGAAAACCGCGACGTGGAATTAGACAATGCTTTGTCTCTTTTCGAGGAAGGCGTCGGTCTTGTTAAGTTGTGCTCGGCAAAACTCGAAGAAACCAAGAAGAAGATAGAGATACTGGTATCGAAAGACGGCAAGTTCAAGGCACAGAGTTTCGGTGGTGTTCCGGACATCAACGGAGCGCTCGGCGATGGCGAAAAAGAAAACTGATTTCGAGAGTTATTTTTCGGCGGCGACCTCGATGGTCGAGGCGCGTCTGCGCGCGATTTTGCCGCGCCGATTTCCGAAAGAGCTCTACGACGCGATGCGCTACAGCGTTTTTTCCGACGGTAAGCGAGTGCGGCCGGCACTCGTATTGGCCGGCGCGCGAATCGTCGGAGTAAATGCGCGCGATGTTTTGGACGCGGCCTGCGCCGTGGAACTCATTCACACTTATTCTCTGATGCACGACGATCTCCCCGCGCTCGACAACGATGATTTCAGACGCGGCAAGCCGACATCCCACAAAAAGTTCGGCGATGATATGGCGATACTTGCCGGCGACGCCCTTTTGACTTACGCTTTCGAGCTTGTGGCTGATAACGTTTCGCGTTTGTCCGTCGGCGCCGGCGCGATAAGCGAATTTGCCCGCGCCGTGGGCAAAGACGGTATGGTCGGGGGCCAAGTCGTTGACGTCAAGCACGGCTCCCTCGGAAAATCCAAAGCGCGCGCCGCGCATTATCTCGATTACATACATCTCAATAAGACCGCCAAACTCATAGAGATATCGGCAAAACTCGGCGCGCTTTTGGCTCAAGCGAATAAAAAACAGATTAATGCTTTGTCGAAATATGGCCGCGCCGCAGGGTTGGCCTTTCAGATTGCCGACGATATTTTAGACGAAGGCCATGAAAGTTCCGACTTTAAGAATTCCCGCCTGACTTATCCCGAAGTGTTCGGCTCTTCGGCGGCCCGGAGCCGCGCGCGGGAACTCGCCGACGAGGCCAAGAAGGCGTTGGGAGTTTTTCAACTTTCAGCGAGCAGGAAATTTTTGGAGTATTTGGCCGATTTTATCGTCGAGAGAAGAAAATAGATTTTCAAATGATATGGTTATCGAAAAAGTAAACATCCCCGCGGACCTTAAATCGCTTTCTTTCGTCGAGTTGGAGACGTTGGCGGGCGAAATACGCAGTTTGGTGATAGAGACCGCGATTAAGAACGGAGGACATCTTGCTCCGAGTCTGGGAGCCGTGGACTTGACGGTCGCCCTGCACAGGGTATTCGACTGTCCCTCGGATAAAATCGTCTGGGACGTGGGTCATCAGGCGTACGCGCATAAAATACTCACCGGCAGAAAATTCAGTTTTCCGACCATGCGAACAGCCGGGGGTCTGAGCGGCTTTCCCAATAGAAAAGAATCCGAATACGACGCTTTTACCGTCGGACACTCATCCACTTCCATCTCTTCGGCGCTGGGCCTTGCCGCAGCGAGGAAACTTAAAAACGAGAGCCACAAGGTCATAGCGGTCATCGGCGACGGCTCGATGACCGGCGGCCTCGCATTCGAGGGTCTCCAGAACGCCGGACACCTCGGTCTGGATTTATTAGTCGTGCTCAACGACAACGAGATGTTTATATCGCATAAAGTCGGAGCCTTCGCAAGTTATCTGGCCAAACTTCTGACGGCGGGGTCGTTCAAGAAATTCGAGGACAGAGTCGAAAAGTTTTTTAAGCGTCTGCATTTTTGGGGCGCGCAGATACTCAGGGTTGCCAAAAGGTTCAAGGTTTTGCTTTTTCCGGGTATGCTTTTCGAGGAATTGGGTTTCGCGTATCTGGGCCCTGTGAACGGCCATGACATAAAGGCTATGACGGAGATATTCGCCAATGTCAAAAACATGAAGGGGCCCATTCTGGTTCATCTCGTTACAAAAAAGGGAAAAGGTTACGCGCCGGCCGAGCACGATCCGACCAAATACCACGGTCTGTCGCCGTCGTGTTCGTCGTCGGATAACCGCGAGTTAACATACACGCAGGTCTTCGGCGAAGCTATGAAGACCTTAGCCGCCGAGGACCGCATGCTCTTGGCCGTCACGGCCGCGATGTCCGAGGGCACGGGC
Organism: Endomicrobiia bacterium; assembly: GCA_030018875.1. Lineage (GTDB taxonomy): Bacteria > Elusimicrobiota > Endomicrobiia > PHAN01 > PHAN01 > PHAN01. Next base: position 2,298 of record JASEHK010000190.1, read on the forward strand.
CTTGCCGATTTTGCCAGAGAATATCCCGAGAGATTTTTCGACGTCGGCATCGCCGAGCAGCACGCCGTCACTTTCGCGGCGGGACTTGCAGCCGGAGGATACAGACCTGTCTGCGCCATATACTCGACATTTCTTCAGCGCTCGCTCGACCAGATAATACACGACGTCGCTCTCAACGAACTGCCGGTGATTTTCGCGATAGACCGCGCGGGACTCGTCGGCGAAGACGGCGCGACTCATCACGGGACATTCGATTTGTCGTTTTTGAGGTCGGCGCCCGGCCTTACGATATGCGCCCCGCGCAACGGCGACGAACTCAGGGATATGCTTTACTCGGCGCTGAAATGGGGCGTGCCGACGGCCATAAGGTATCCTCGCGGCGGTTGCGCTCAAACGCTCGCGCGCCGCGATTTTAAATTCGTCGAGCGCGGCAAGTCCGAGATTTTAAGAGATGGCTCCGATGTATTGCTCGCGGGCGCGGGCAATTGCGCGCGTTACGCTTTCGAAGCCGCCGATATTTTGGCGGAAACGGGAATTTCGGCCGCCGTGATGGACTTAAAATTCGTCAAACCGATTGACTCCGCCGCCATCTCTAAATTCGCCGCGAAAAGAATGCCGATTTTCGTCGTCGAGGAAAACTCGATTCTGGGAGGAGCCGGCTCGGCGGTAGAGGAAGAACTCTCAATCTCGAACATCCGCGCCGAAGTCATAAGGATAGCCGTTAAAGACGATTTTATAACTCACGGCCCGCAAGAATTCTTGAGGGATATGTGCGGGCTTACTCCTGAAAAAATAGCTTCCCGCGTGGCGGCG
>JASEHK010000191.1 GCA_030018875.1 Endomicrobiia bacterium
TGTCTTCGGGGCGGGGGTGGGTGCTGAAAAATACCATCAATTTAGGTTCGTCATGTTTTTGGGACGACAGACGTTCGAGAAAATTTTTGAAACCCGCTATATCGTAGCCGGTCGTTTCGAGATAATCGCAGGCGAGTCTGTCGGCTTCATCCTCATCCTTCCTTGAATATCCCTTAAAAAGTATATCCGTCGAAAATCCGGTGAGAGCCGCGGATTTGGCTTTGTCTTTGGCCAGCATCGAAACTACGTCCGCTCCCGCTCCGACGAGGTTGGCTTTTTGTATTTCTTTGGCGATGTGTCGGGATGATACATGGGCGATTTCGTGAGCCAGCGCCGCCGCGAGTTCGGATTCATCCGCCATAAGTTTAAGCGCGCCTTTCGTAACGAATATGTAACCGCCCGGCGCCGCGAAAGCGTTGACGGTTTCGGAGTCAAGGATGGCGAAGTGATAGCGTATATTGCGCCTCGCCGCGCGTCGCTCGAGAGTTTGTCCGACGAGGTTGACGTATCTTGTGACGGCGTAATCGTCATAATGGCCGAATCGAGCCAGAAGATTTGCCGCGACCTCTCTTCCCAGCGCGATTTCATCGTCGTCGGAGATAGGCGTCGCCGCGCCGATGAGTTTCGCGCCGAGCGAAAGGGCTGTGGCGTTGTCCTGTCGCGCAATCGGCATTTGAGCGCAGGCCGGAATAAAAACCAGGGCGGCCGCGTATATCAAAAGTCTTTTCATTTGAGCCGCCCGTCCGATATGAATTTTTCAACGCTGACGGTCTCGACGGAAAAGCCCTCGATTTTTTTGAGGGCGTCGTAATCTCTCGCCGCCCGGTCTCCCGCGTCGTCGGGTTCGTCGAGACCCCTCACGCCGGCCACTACCGTCGGAATGTTTTGTTTTTTGTCCGAACGCTGAAAAAGTCTTTGCCAGAAAGTGGTTTGCGCGGTCGCTCTCGACGTCGCAAGGACAGACAAGACCAAGATTGCGCCGACGGCCGTTAATATCGCCCGCGCCGATTGCGCTCCGCTATGCGCGGAAGTTTCACCAATTCGAGATTTAAGTTTCAGGTTTGGCATATTATTTTTTTTCGACGCTTATGGCGATAGGATTTGAAAATCCGATGTCGCCCCTTATGTCTTGCGCCGCGACCCGCATATTTATTTTACCTGATGACATCGCCGCGACGGGCTCGAAGACGAATACATAAGGCGGCTCATAGACGAACCTTGATATTTTGCGCCAGTTTTTCGAATCGCCCGAGATTTCAAGCCATGCTTTTTCCGTCTGAGAGCCGCTGGCGGCGGCGGTAATTTTTTTCAAAAAGCCCCCCGCGGCATCGGGAGTTTCTTCTATTGAAACGATTTCAACTTTTATTTCTTCGGGCGCTTCGGCGCGCGGCACTAACTTTACGGCGATGGCCGGCTCAAAAACGCTTATCGGAGTTTTCAGAGGGTCTTCCGACGAGAAGTGCGGCCACGCGCCCATGGAAGTGTTTATCCATGAGTCCACACCTTTGTCGCCCCACGCCGCGGCAAGTATCGGTGCGGATGACACGGAGTCGAAGTATTCGTTCGGCGACCACAGGACTATATAATTGTCGCCGTCGAAGTTCAGTTTTTCAAGAGGAAACTGGGCCCAAAACCAACGCCCCTCTCCGACGGTCTCTATGGCATTTTCGTAATCGTATTGTAGCGGGATATCGGATGTTTTCGTAAGCATTATATAGTCGGCGGGCCGCCATACGGGGGTCGAGGCCGATGCCGCATAAATTTCTCCCGGGTAGGCCTCTCTTGTCCACGAAGATTTGCCAGGCACGTTTTGCGACTTCATTCTTCCGAGTTTGGCGCCGATATAAGCGCGCGCATAGTCCGATTTTTTGTAGCGCTCGAGATTTATCTTTTCTATCCACGCTTGATTCTTTCCGACGTACCAATTGCCGTCCCAACCACCCGTCGCAAAAAGGGTGTATTTGGTTATCGGCATTTTTGAAACATAAACGGGGTGGGCGGCGGCCGCCCTCTTGAGCCGGTCTGCTGACGCCGTCGCCGGACTTTTATCAGCGGCAAGCGATGATGGCTTCGCAAGATGGGCCGCGCACCCTGTCAGTAGCGTTGCAGTCAGGACGATGGCGGGAATTTTTACTTTATTTAAGTATATCTCAATAGGATGTTTCATAAGTTTTCATGCCGGACGTTTTACTTCGCCCCCGCTTTTTTGAGCATTCTGGACATACGCTCCAAATCTTCGAGAGAATAATAATGTATGGTTATCTTTCCTTTTTTTGAGTTACCCTGTATGCGCACTTTTGTTCCGTAAATCTGCTCCAGCGTATTTTCGAGATTCAAGAGTTCCGCGGAACGCTTTGGTTTGCGCGCGCCCCCGCCCCCGCCGGAGTTTTTTTTTATTTCGCGGACGATAATTTCGACCTCGCGCACGTTCAAATTACCGTCGAGAATCTTCTTTAATATCTCTTTTTGTTTGTGTGTCTCCCGCACCGCGGCGAGGCTTCTGCCGTGGCCGGCCGATATTGTGCCGTCCTCAATGAGAGTTTGTATCTCTTCAGGAAGACTAAGCAGGCGAACCGCGTTGGCTATAACCGAACGGTCTTTGCCGAGCGCTCCGGCGATTTCTTCCTGCGTGTGGTCAAAGTCCTTCATCAGGGTTTTGTAGGCGAAGGCCTCCTCTATGGGGTTGAGGTCCTCGCGCTGGAGGTTTTCCACCAACGAGAGCTGAAACTTGTTTTTGTCGTCGGTGTCGCGCACGACGGCAGGGACTTCTTTTAAGCCCGCTATTTTTGCGGCGCGCCATCTTCTTTCTCCGGCGACTATCTCGTATTCCCCCGGCACTGCCGACGGAGAGACCAGTATCGGCTGGGCCAATCCGTGGTTTTTTATGGACGATGCGAGTTCGCGCAGTTTGGTTTCGTTGAAGTTTTTTCGCGGCTGTTTCGGGTTTGGGCGGATTTTGTCAACAGCAATATTCGCCTCGCCGCCGCGCGTGGGTGACAAGTTTTTGTTTTTCGGCAGGGTTAAGTTTTTCTGGAAGATGTTTTAAATATTTAGTTGCAGCTAATTCCAAGCTTTTTATTTCAAATTCG
>JASEHK010000192.1:0-772 GCA_030018875.1 Endomicrobiia bacterium
CCAGAACCGTGTCGTCCGGCGAAATCATACCCAGATCGCCGTGCACAAGTTCGGTTACGTTGACAAAAAACGACGGCACGCCGACCGAAGATAATGTAGCGGAGATCTTTCTTGCGACAAGGCCGGACTTGCCGACGCCCGTGACCATAATCTTGCCGCCGGAAGACGCTCCCGACGCTACAAGCCGCACGGCGGCAAGAAAACCCGCGTCAATATGCCGCGCCTGATCCTTGACGGCGGCGGCCTCTATGAGAATAACCCTGCGCGCTTCGGCGCTTATTTTTTGGTTGTTCATCCCGCGACTTTCGTCCAATCCGCCGTGAACCTTTCCACGCCTTTGGCGGTCAATTCGTGTTTTATCATTTCCTCGATTATTTGAGGCGGCACCGTCGCGGCATACGCTCCGCGCCCGGCGCACCCGACCACGTGCTCGATGTTTCTTATTGATGCGGCAACTATCCGGGTTTTGATTCCGTTGGAGACGTAAATCGAGGCGATATTTCCTATGACTTCCACTCCCTTTTGGCCGGCGTCGTCCAAACGCCCGACGAAGGGGCATATATAATCGGCTCCGGCCGCGGCCGCCAGCAGCGCCTGCGACGGTGAAAAAACTAAGGTAAAAGCCACGCGGATTTTGCGGCTCGTCAGAACCGAGGCGGCCTTCAGCCCCTCGTCGGTAAGAGGTATTTTTGCGACGATACGCTTCGATATCCCGCAGAGAAACTCCGCTTCTTTTATTATTTTATCGGCGGAGGCGCTCACGGGCTCGGCG
>JASEHK010000192.1:782-3089 GCA_030018875.1 Endomicrobiia bacterium
CAAGCGAGCAGAGACCCAAGGCATCAATGTCAACTGGCATGTGGCGATGCGACCGGGCAAGCGCAAGGCGCTGGACAAGAGCACGGCGATGGGCGCGATGTCGCATATTTCCCTCAAAATTTCTTTTTGACGCTCAAAGGCGCTTCGCGCCGACGAGAGTTTGGCTTCCGACGATATCTGTTTGACGAGAAGTGTCGGGTTGGTGGTGACTCCGGAGAGAATTCCCATTTGCGCGAAAACTTTTATCGCCGCGGGGTCGGCGGTGTCTATGAATATTTTCATCGCGTGGCTTTCCTTTCGCGAACCGCGTCGCTTATTTTTTTTGCCGTCTCAAGCACAGATTCAAGAGCGTCCAGCCGCAGCATACTGGCGGCGTCGCAGAGCGCCCTTGCGGGTTCGGGATGCACCTCAAGAAAAAGTCCGTCGGCGCCGGCGGCCGCCGCGGCATAAGCGAGAGGCGCTATGAATTGCGGCTGCCCTCCGGAGGCGTCTTTCGACGGAGGCCCCGGAAGACGCACCATGTGTGTGATGTCGGCGAGAACCGGCCGGCCGATATCTCTCATTATCGGTATCGAGCGCATGTCGCAGACGAGATTGTTGTATCCGAAAAATGTGCCGCGCTCGGTGAGCATTATATTTTCGTTGCCGCCCGACGCGGCTTTAGCGACGATCTTGACCATGTCCCACGGAGCCAGAAACTGCCCTTTTTTGATGTTCAGCGGCTTGAGAGTTTTTGCGGCTGCCACGACGAGGTCGGTCTGCTGGCAAAGATAAGCCGGAATCTGGATGATGTCGAGAACCGAGGCCGCGGCGGATATTTCGTTGCGGCAGTGAATGTCGGATATCACGGGAACACCGACGGCCTTGCGGATTTTTTCGAGTATCGAGAGGCCTTTGTCGAGGCCGGGGCCGCGGTAGTAATCCACCGACGAGCGGTTGCCTTTGTCGTATGAGGCCTTGAAGACGAACGGAATTTTAAGCCGCCCCGCGATGACGGCTATCCGCTCCGCATCGCGGAGCGCCTCGGACTCTTTTTCCAGCACACAGGGTCCCGCGAAAAGAACAAGCGGGCAGTCCCCGCCTATTTCAATATTTCCGACAGCGACCGGTTTCATGATTTTTTTTCTTCAAGCAAACTATATAGCAGCGGCAACATTATTTCGTGGTGCCCGCTGAAATCATATCCCGCCAAGGTTTTGGAGCCCGCCACGGGACGCGAAACGATATTTTGATTGGGACGATACATGCGATACATATCAAAATTGGCCGTCGAGAAGTTTTCTATTTTACCCGCGCCTCCAGCAAGATTGCGGGCGACGCTCAAAGCCTTTAAGAAAACCTCGGGGATTATCACGGCGCTACCGAAGTTCATAAATACCCCCCCGCCACCGAGCCGCGAAACGATGGCTGAAAACTTAAGAAAATCTTCGTAACTCGCCGCGCCCCACGAAGCCCCGTCGCATTCGGGATGCTGATAAATTATGTCCGTCCCTATGGCCACGTGCACGGTGAAAGGTATTTTTTTGCGCGCGCTGACCGCGGCAATGCTCAATTTCTTGTAACGAAAATCCGATTTGAGAACCGCCTGTCCGAAAGTTTCTCCGAGTCCGGCGCCTTTAAGCGCGGCGGCGCGCGCGGTCTCGTTTAAGAAAACGCCGGTATCCCTGACCATACCGAAAGAGCCGTCTTTTATCGTGTCGGCGACCTCTTCGGATGTGCGCCCGACGCGCGCGATTTCAAAGTCGTGGATTATGCCGGCGCCATTGGTCGCGCAAGCCGTGACCCAGCCTTTTTCGATGAGGGATATAACGAGCGGCGAGAGGCCGCACTTAATGAGATGGGCGCCATAGGCCAGGACGACAGGACGGCCTTTCGAGCGCGCGGCGCGGATGGCGGCTACGAGCGATTTTATGTTTTTCCCGGCGAGGATATCAGGGATAATGCCGGACAGACGGGAAGATGCGGGGTTTGCGAAAAACTCCGTCGCCACTTTGCCCGGACGCCCGTCCAAAGCGATTCTCTTTATCCGCCTGAGGTCTATTTTAGATGCTTTCATAACTCGGAAATTGAGTCAGCGGAAAAAATCCTTGTCATGTCATTCCCGCGAAAGCGGGAATCCAGAGCTTCCGCCGCAATATGGATTCCCGATAACAACATTCGGGAATGACATGCGGAGAAAAGGAGGTTTTTTCGACTGACTCGGATTATACATTTTTACCCGAATTTTATCAAAAGCGGTGAATGATTGATTAAGTGATTGAGATTTTACTATTCACTATTCACATTTACTATCTTTTATATTCTTTA
>JASEHK010000193.1 GCA_030018875.1 Endomicrobiia bacterium
AAGAAAGATGGATTGTGGAGGGAGGGAAGAATGAAAAATAAAAGTTACAAACTCGATATGGGTTCAGATAAATGGAAGGTTGATGGGAAAATTAAATTAGTTGGCTTCACCGATTCCCCGGGTCTTGGCTACCTATGGATAGGTGGTGAGACATGCGAAGCGACGATGAATCCGTGGCGTGCTTACCTCATGGCCAAAGCAATTATAAAAGCATACGAAGAAGGCAAATAAAAAATGAAACAAGGAATCCATGATAATATCCCTTTTGCGGATTATAAAAAGATAAATGCAGTGTCCGCCTCATATCTGAATAGGCTCTCTACCTGCCCAGCCAATGCGTTAATTGAGCATGAGGATACGCCCGCCCTTGCTTTTGGCAGGGCCGCGCATACGTTGATTTTAGAAGGGGAACAAGTGATGGATAAACAATATTTTGTTCTTCCGGATACTCTTAATAATCGAACAAAAGAAGGTAGGGCGGAAAAAGAAAGATGTTTAGCGAAAAATGCAGGGAAAGAACCTCTCACTTTTGACAATTATATAGCACTCCTCGCCGTGCAAAAATCAGTTCAAGCCCACCCGGCGGCAGCCGGACTTGTTGCCCGATGGAAAAAAGAACAAACCATAATTTGGAAGGAGCCCTCAACTGGCTTCCTCTGCAAATGTCGCCCCGATATTCTGCCCGAAGAAAATAGGGGGACTATCATTGACCTTAAGACCACACGGGACGCAAGTCCTGTCGGATTTTGGCGGGACATTAAGAAATATAAATATGACATGAAGGCGGCATTTTATCTGGACGCTCTTTACCATGTCAAGATAGGACGGCTGGGAAAAAATAGAGTTTATGATTCGTTTGTATTCATAGCGATTGAACCTGAACCTCCCTATAGGGTTGAGTGCTATGTCCTTGATGAAGCGTTTATCGAGCGGGGGAGAAATATCTATCTCAAATTATTGCAACTTGAACAGCATTGCAGGGAGATGGGGGCCTACCCGAACTACATATCAGAAGGCGTTGAGACATTGGAACTCAATAAGTGGCCGGGAAAAGAGGACGTATGAAAAATGGAAACCCGTGATGGTCTTAAATTGGATTATGCCTTAAAGGGCGAACATACGGTGAGGGAGGGTTATTTTGCCATTAGTGGCACGGCAAAGATTGATGTCTTCGGTTCATCAGAAGTCTGGGCTCATAGTTCGGCAAAAGTCAGCGCATACGATTCGTCAAAAATCTGGGCCTTCGATTTGGTAAGAGTAAAGGTTTTCGGTTCGGCAAGAGTCTGGGCTTTCGATTCGACAAAGGTCTGCGCCACCGAGTTTGCGAGAGTTTGGGTCTATGACTCAACACAGATCTGGGCTTTCGATTCGGCAGATGTCGAGGCTTACGGTTCATCAGAGGTTTGGGCTACTGAATCGGCAAATATCGAGGCTTACGGTTCGGCAAAAATCTATGGAATGAGTGGTCGGTATAAAATCATATTTGAGTTCCCCGATGAAATTTATACCACCGTCATGCACATCTATAAATATATAAATAAAAAAAGGGAGGTAATATGCCGGAAGAAAAAGGGATAGAAAAGAAAAAAGAGGAAGGGAAAATAAGCAGGCAACCATTCGAGCAATGGGCCTTATCCGCAGTTGACGCTTTTCTCAAGGTTGCGGATGAAAAAACATGGTTGAAGGAGATAGGGTTTACCCTCCAGATTCTACGCAACAATGCCGAGGCCTTTGCGAAGTGCGAGCCGGAAAGTATTAAGCAGGCCGTAATAAATGTTGCCTTGACCGGAGCAACACTCAACCCCACGCTCCAACAAGCATATCTGATTCCCCGGGCGATTAAGGGGAAACTTCGTTGTTGCCTCGATTTCGGCTACAGAGGACTTTGCAAAATAGCCCTTGATTCCGGCGCCGTTTTAGACATAGACGCAACCTGTGTTTATGAGGGGGACGAGTTCTATCAGGAGAAGGGCCTGAATCCCATCTTAAAACATGTCCCGACCGAGGGGGAGCGAGGGGCATTAAAAGGGGTTTATGCAATGGCAATCTTGCGCCACGGGATAAAGAAATTCCACTATCTCAATAAGGATGATATTGAGAAAGCTCGCAAGTCCTCGCAGGCCCCGAACTCTCTCATGTGGACAGACTGGTATGAGGAGGGTGCGAGGAAGACCGCAGTCAAACGGCTCTATAAACTTCTCCCGCAGACCGAAAAGATGTCCGTGGCAGTTGAAGCAGTCAACGAACATGAGGGGCTGGGGGAGAAAGAAAAGGCCGGGGAGGTGGTAGAACGCAGATTCGGAATCAACCGAATAAAGAAAGAAGCCCCTCCCGCACCAGAAACAATAGAAATAGAAGAAAAATCTCCCGAAGTGGGAACGGGCAGTTGCCTTCTTGACCCCGCAACCTGTGGGCAATCCATCGCAGATAACCACGGGAATTACGGGTGCGCCTTGACAAAGGAAGATTGTGTAAAAAAGGGGAAATAAAATGAAAGCAGAATGGGAAAGAGAACCAAATAAAAAGAGTTGGAAACATGCGGGGTTAAAATGTAGAGTCTTGAGACATCCGCACTTCAAGCATCTTTGCGGATATGTTCAAATTCCCGCGGAATGGTTGGAAAAAATCTCCGCCATTATTATTGTTACTTTACTTTCCTCGATAGATGTGCATGACGGCGGTATAAGTTTCATCGGGGAACTCAAAGGAGAAAAAGGCTGGTGGTGTGGGTTTGACTGTGCGCATCCGTACGATTTCATACCGGCCATTCATTCCGATTATCCTGTCCCCGAATTGGATACTGTTTATTGTAATATGGCATATGTAACTACCGAGACAAACTTTTTAGCGGAGCAGATTGCCACACTTAAGAAAAGTTACCATAGAGGAGGAAAGAAGGACAAATGAGTAAAATAACTTTTTTATGTTGCAATTTTTGTAACGAAAACCAAGGCATTTCTGGCAGGGATGGGCGGGGGTATCTTAAGATAACGGAGAATAAAGCCTTCCCCGGATTCCTGCTCTCTGGTATGTGTCGACAATATTGGCTGGATACTATGTATAAAAAAAAATTTACTTATAA
>JASEHK010000194.1 GCA_030018875.1 Endomicrobiia bacterium
TTTACACGGGAGTATTAAAATGGCAGATAAATCCGCGACAGTCGTACAGAATCCGACGAAAATAAGAATCAAGCTTAAATCGTTTGAGCAGAAACTGCTTGACGATTCTCTGGCGCGCATCAAGAAGACCGCCGAGAACACGGGAGCCAAAATCGTCGGGCCGATACTTCTGCCGACGAAGATTAAAAAGTTCACGGTGCTTCGCTCCCCGCACGCCGACAAAAAATCGAGAGAACAGTTCGAGGAAAGAATCCACATGAGGCTCATGGACATCATAGAGCCCTCGACCAAGACCATAGACGAACTTATGAAATTGGATCTTCCGGCCGGCGTGGATATCGAAATCAAATACTAAAGACATGAAAATACTCATAGGCAAGAAAATATCAATGACGCAGACATTCGGCGAGAGCGGCGCGGTGACGCCCGTAACGGCGATAGAGGCAGGGCCGTGCTATGTCACGGCCGTCAAGACCGTCGAGAAAGACGGATATTCCGCGGCGCAACTGGGCTTTGAAGAGATAAAGAAAGTGAAGAACGCCGCAAAGCCCTACACCGGCATATTCAGCAAGAAAAACATTCCGCCGCTCCGGCATCTCAAAGAATTCCGCGCATCCAAACCCGAAGACCTCGCGGGACTTGAGCAGGGCAAGATACTTTTGGCCGATGTCTTCGTTGCCGGAGATTTCGTTGATGTGACCGGCACGAGCAAAGGCCGTGGGTTCGCAGGCGTTATGAAGCGCCACAACTTTAGCGGACTTCCCGCCTCCCACGGCGCTTCCAACAAAGAACGCTCCCCTGGCGCCAGCGGCCGGCAGCAACCGCAGCGCGTAACCAAGGGAACCAAGAAACCCGGTCACTACGGCGTTGATAGCGTAACGGTACAGCGCTTGGAGATAATGGGAGTAGACAAGGATAAAAATAGAATATTAGTTAAGGGAGCCATCGCCGGCCCTCCGCGGGGCATCGTTTACATAAGAAACACAGTCAAAAGAATCAAGATAAAAGTCGCGCCGCCGGCTCCTAAAAAGAAGGTGACGGTCGAGAGAAAAAAGAAGTAGCCGCATCGCCTTGCGATGCCTTGATACACCTCAAAAGACACAATAATTTAAGACATCAAAAGGGTATAAGAATTGGTGTCGGGTAAAAAAACTATGGAAATCAAAATCTACGATAAAGAAGGAAAAGTCCTCGGCTCGCTTGATGCTCCTTGCGCGCTTCTGGAGAAAAAAATCTCGAAGCACGTGCTTTACGAGGCGTCCAGAGTATATCTTAACAATCAGAGAAGCGGAACGGCTTCCACTAAGACCCGAGCCGAGGTTTCAGGCGGCGGGAAAAAGCCATGGAAACAGAAGCATACGGGCAACGCCCGCGCCGGTTCGTCGCGCTCTCCTTTGTGGCGCAAGGGCGGTATCGTTTTCGGGCCCAAACCCAAAGAATGGAGAATAGATGTGCCGCGCGCCAAGAAGCGTCTGGCCGTTGCCGGCGCGCTTGCCGATAAAATAAAATCCGGCTCGATAGTGGCCGTGGAAGATTTCAGCATTCCTGAAGCCAAGACTCGTCTTGCGGCGTCTCTCATCGCAAAACTCGGCGCCGCGACGGGCAAAAGCGTTCTTTTGGCCGACTCGAAAATAGACGCGAACATGAGAACGGCATCGCGAAACATACCCGGGGTGGAGTATAAACTTGCCTCGGACGTCAACGCATACGAATTGATGCGCGCTTCGCGCTTTATAATAACGAAATCGGGCTACGAGACGCTTATAAAGCGCCTCGGACGTCTCGCCGGATAAAATCATGGAAACATTCGATATTTTAAAAAGCCCGGTAATAACCGAAAAAGCCGCCGCCGTAAAAGAGCATAACAACTGTTATGTCTTTCGCGTCGCCAAAACCTCCACCAAGGGACAGATCAAAGAAGCCGTCGAAGATATGTTCAAAGTAAAGGTCGCGCGCGTCCGCACGGCCACTCTGCCGGGCAAGTACCGGAAAGTGGGCGCCTTCGGCGGATACAAACCGGATTTCAAAAAAGCCTACGTTACCCTCAGGGAAGGACAGACGATAAAGATAGGGGAATAGCGAGTATGGACAGGTCGCGGCCTGTCCCCGCGCACAGTAATATGTGCGCGCGGACCGCGCGTGGCAAAGGTTCAAGTCCGACGACAGGCAACCGGAGAAATATATGGTTAAATCATACAAACCTTACACACCCTCCCGTCGTTTTATCACGACCGAGGAGTTCGGCGAAATTACCCGCAGCAAACCTGAAAAATCTCTCGTCGTGGGATTGAGCAAAAAGGGCGGCAGGAACAACACCGGCGAGATAATGGTACGTCATCACGGCGGCGGCCACAAGAGGCTTTACCGCATAATAGATTTCAAGCGCGACAAGTACGACGTTCCCGGCCGCGTCGCCGCCATAGAGTACGACCCGAACCGTTCCGCGCGCATAGCCCTTATCAATTATGCCGACGGGGAAAAAAGATACATTATTCAGCCCGCCGGTCTTAAAGTTGGCGATGCCGTCGCGTCCGGCGACGGCGTCGAAATAAAAGTCGGCAATTCTCTTCCGCTTGAGAAGATTCCCGTCGGACAGATTCTGCACAATGTCGAACTGTTTCCCGGTAAAGGCGCGCAACTTGCCAGATCGGCCGGCGCCATGGTGCAACTACTGGGAAAAGAAGGCGAACTCGCGCATCTGCGTCTTACATCCGGCGAGATAAGAATGGTGCCCGTGCGGTGCCGCGCCACGATAGGTCAGGTCGGTAACTTAGACCATGAAAATGTTACCATAGGAAATGCCGGACGCGCCAGACATATGGGTCGTCGCCCGACGGTAAGAGGCACCGCGATGAATGCGGTTGACCATCCGCATGGAGGCGGTCGCGGACGCTCTAAGGGTAATAATCAGCCCAGAAGCCCGTGGAACCAGCCCGCAAAAGGCTTTAAGACTCGTCCCGTCAAAATACACGACTGGATGATTATAAGGCGCAGGACAGGGCAGAAGGTATAGAAAGGTGAAAAGGTGAAAGGGTGAAAAAGTAAAAGAGTAAAAGAGTAAAAGAGTAAAAGAG
>JASEHK010000195.1 GCA_030018875.1 Endomicrobiia bacterium
CGCTATTTAATGGCTCCGTTAGCGTTGAAACCGCTGGCGGCGCCGTCGTGTCCACCACCACGTTGTATTTTACCGTCGAGGTCGTATAGTTCAGCGCGTGGTCCTGAACATTAACCCGCCAGGTGTATGACGATTGCGCGACGCTGAGGGCCGCCGAAGTCCCTGCCGTCGCCGACGAATAATTTATCACGCCGAAGCCGGCGTCCGTCGAGAGTTGTAAAATATAATTTCTCACCCCCGCCGGCGTGTCCGTCACGCCTGTCCAACTGAATGTAATCTGCGTCTGATTTGTGGCCGCGCTATTTAATGGCTCCGTTAGCGTTGAAACCGCTGGCGGCGCCGTCGTGTCCACGATTACCGACCATGAACTGGACCAAACCCCGAGGTTTCCGGCATTATCGGAGGCGCGGGCGCGCCAATACCAAATCCCCTGCGAAAGAGGCGTCGAAACATAAACGGCCGACGACGTGACCGTCGAGCGATTCACCGGATTAAAATCCGGCGAGGTGGAAATTTCGAGCGCGTAATCCTTTATCCCGGAATTCACGCCCGACGGTAAATCCGAACCTGACCATTGAAAATTAACATTCAACTGATTAGTCGCCGCCGCGTTCAACGGCGACACAAGAGCGACCGTCGGCGAGGACAGGTCAATGCCAAAGTCATTTTCCGTCTCGGGGTTTGCGCCGAAACTCGTCCAGCCGGACGCGCCGTTCGGCGAGACGACGCGGGAGCGCCAGTGATATGTCGTGCCGTCGGTAAGTCCGGTTATCGTGAATGAACCGACAACCGCGCCTCCGCCCGATGTGTAATCAACCGCTGAACCCGTGGAGAGATTTGCGCCGTTAAAAGTGGCGCTCAACGGCTTTACCTCAAAAACGGGCGACAGAGAATCCGTTATGCGCGAACTCATCGCCGCTTTAAGGACGAGTGTTTGAGAATTTATCCATGCGCCGGTTGAGATTACCGTCGCGCCGTCCGATTTATACTGACTCATCGCCGACGGAGAATCGGGCGGCGGGAAGTATGAATATGTGATGCGGGCGCTGTCCGAATAGTAGGCGCCGTTCACGCTTATAGTGTACTGTGATGTGGCGCCCGATGTAAGTGTCGTTATCTGTCCCGAGTTTCCGTAAAGCGCCCTACCCGCATATCCTTCCGTCCCCGTCCTATGGGAAACGCCCTGAGCATTTAAGGTGTTTATGCGGTGTGTAGTAGACGGGTTCGCCGTTATCGTGTTTAAGCCTGAATTATTTGTGTCAACGAAACCCATGAGAATATACGCGCTTGAAAGCGACTTTCTTCCGACGGGCGACTCCGGGTCGGGAAAATAGTGATTGAAATAATGGTTGACATAAGTCCCCGCCGCCGTGCGCGCGGTGTCCTGTCCGGCCATAACCTGATAAAACTCGGTGAACTTATCCTCGCCGGTATAACTGTAAGTAATAATTAAATCCACCCCGCAGCCGCCCAAAGAAGCAAGCCCCGGCCACGATATCGTCACCGTCGAGCCGCTCACAAGTTCCGATGCGTATTCGCTAAGGTCAAGACAGTAAACAAAACCTGATACCTGAGCCACCGCCACGACTAGAGAATAATTGCGGGTGGCGGTGGCGCTGTTTCCTATTTTGTATGAGATATTCATAGTGCCGGCCGTCGTCGAATTATACGAGCCGCGCACCTCGGCGTAAACCGCGCGGGGCGTGACGCCGCTTTCCTCAAAATAAACCGGCGCTGCGAAAGAGCCGCTCGTCCCGGTGGACTGCCCGATGAAGTATCTTATGGTTTTGAGTTTTTCCCACGGAGGAGACGAGGGATTGGAATATGTGTAAGTGATAACGCACTCTCCGCCCAACGCATATATAGGTATGGTGCCGCCCAAGAATACTACCGTGGATGTCTTGACATCCGTCGGAGAAGTGGTATGAGCGAACCCCGACATAACCGTGGAAGATGTGATGTAAAGAAAATCGTAAGTGTTCTGCAAAGCGTTAACGAGCGTCGCCGTCGGCGCGGGGGTGAAACCCGCGATGCCCGCGTAAATGGATGTATTAGTGGTGACGCCGCCCGACTGTTTAAGACCTCTTATTTCCAACCACTGTTGCTGGACGGAAATTCCCGATTCCGGCAGATACGGATAAAAAGAATAGGTCTTCGACTGAGGCGCGGATAACAGGGATATATTTGAAGCGATATTGGTTGCGCTGTATAGAGGAACGCGGATGGTTTTTATTTGAGTGGGCGATGTGTCGTCGTATTCGTATGTGATGTAAAGTTTAAGTGTGTGGTTGTTGGATGCCGGACCTGTCATCGTGACGGAAGCGGTATAGGACTCAGAAGGGTTAGGAGGGGTTCCGGCGATGATTGAAGTCACATCTGCGCGAGCGTAGAGTTTAAGCGACTCACCCGTCTGGTTAGCTACGGCGCCCGCGTTAAGTACAATGTTCGCCGTGGAAGTCCCGACGCCGAATCTTACAACGAGAGCGGTCAAGTTCACGGCGGTCGCGGCAAGGCCTTCATATTCAAGATACGCGTTCTTTATCGTCTTGCCGTTCTCGGGAAGGGTAATGGTTCTCGTCGGAGACATCCACGGTACGGCAGTGTTTATATTCGTGGCGGAATAATACCCCCCGAAGTTAAACTCGACGGTTTTTATACGCGTGGCAGCGAAAAGATAGGGTATAGGAGATAGGGTATGAAGAATAGTAAAAACAAAAATAAAACTTAAAAGTTTTTTCATTTCAAAATGTGCTTAATGGCCCTTCCGAGCCGAAAAAAAACGCGCATACAAAAAGAATAAGCAACCCCCGCCGCTCCCGACGGAAAAACGCGGCAGACGCCGAAGATGAAATTCTTGGGCACAAAAACCGCCGGCGTAAACCCCGCGTCGTCGGCGAGGAGCGCGCCGTCGGAGTTCACATACAGGGCGCGGTGCAGAAATCTGCGTCCGCCCGATTCAAAAAGAACACAGTCGCCCGCGCGAGGATTCTCTGTGGCCTCAACGAGAAGCACGTCGCCGGATTTTATCGTCGGCCGCATACAGCCGCCGGTCGTTTTT
>JASEHK010000196.1 GCA_030018875.1 Endomicrobiia bacterium
ACTCAAATATGAGCGAACGCGAATCCGCTTTGCATGATTTGCCGTCGGAAAGAGAATTGATACGGCGGCTTGAGTGGCTTATCAATCTCAGGTGGCTTGCCGCCGGCGGCGTTATGATAGTGACACTCGGCGCGCGGTATATTCTGGGTATTAATCTTGACCTCCCGCGGCTTTTGGGCGGCGGCGCGGCGATGTTCATATACAACAAAGCATTTTTTTTCTACAACGAGCGGCTGAAAACCGGCAGGAATTCCGACGGATGGTTCGACAAGGCGTACTTTTTCGCGAACGTTCAGATAGCTGCCGACATAGTCGCGCTGGCATATCTTCTGCACTTTTCCGGAGGCGTAGAAAATCCGTTCGCTTTCTATTTTGTTTTTCACATGATCATAGCGGGCATTCTTCTGTCGAACAGGGCGGCGTATCTGCAGGCGGCTCTGGCGGTGGTCGTTTTCGGCTCGGTTTCCGTCGCGGAGGCGGCGGGGTTTCTGGCTCATTATCACTTGGACGGATTCATTCGTCCGGAGCGCTGTCCGGCGGATTTCGGCTACACATCGGGCGTGCTGGCGGTTTTCGCCTCGACGCTTTTTCTGGCCGTCTTTATGACGACATCCATAGTCAACAAACTGCGCTCCGGCGAAAAACGCCTTGCCGCCGCCAACGACGAACTCAAGGAACAGGACAAAATAAAATCGCAGTACGTCCGCACGGTTTCGCACGATATGCAGGCGTCGCTTTCTTCCATACAAAGCTGCCTGAAAGTAGTGCTCGACGATATGGCGGGCGACATATCGTCGAAGGCGCGCGAGATGGTCGGCCGCGCCGAGCACAGGAGCCGACGGCTTTTGGCCTTCGTCAAGGACCTTCTTAATCTTTCCAGAATGAGGGCGACCGACATCGCGCCGAAACGCCCGGTCGTTCTGGGCGACGTCCTGGCCGCTTCGGCCGCCAAGTTTTCGGCCAAGGCGGCCGAAAAGAACATAGAGATTGCTCTGGATATTTCCGGATGCGGAAGTATCGAGGCCGACCCCGAGGCCATGGAGCAGCTCTTCGACAATCTCGTCTCAAACGCGCTCAAGTATACGTCGCCGGGCGGCAACGTCTCCGTGAAATGCGCTCCGCCGTCGGGCGCCGAGGATTTTGCCTTGGTAGAGGTATCCGATACGGGCATAGGCATACCGCCGGAAGACATCCCGCGGATATTCGAGGACTTTTACAGAGGCCGCAACGCCCGCGAAGTCAATGAAGAAGGCACCGGACTGGGTTTGGCGATTGCCGCGCAGATAGTTAAAAGCCACTGCGGACGCATCCGCGCCATAAGCGTCGAAGGAAAAGGCAGCAGATTTCTCGTGGAACTTCCTCGCAGGCAGGCCGCGCATTCCGGAGCCGCAACCCGGGAGGATTCCCCAAGACCAGGAGGACAGAAATCATGAGCGAAAAGAAAAAAGTCCTGATTATCGAGGATGATCCCGATATCGTTGAGGCCATGAAACTTGCGCTTGAGTCGGGAGATTACGCCGTGACACGGGCGCAGTACCCCGATGAGGGATATTCGATGGCCAAAAGCAAAATGCCCGACATCATTCTTTTAGACGTAATGTTCGGCCCGTCCGGCACGACGGGCGGTTTCGACTGCGCCCAGCGCATAAGACGCGACAAAAGCATATCCGCCATACCGATTCTTATGATTACCGCCGTCAATGAAAAGTTTCCGGGCTTCGGCTTTTCGCCGTCGGCCGACGGGGAATATCTGCCGGTGGACGGCTTCATAGAAAAGCCCGCGCAGCCCGCCGAGCTTTTGCGCAAAGTGGGCGAATTACTTTCGCTCGGCCGCAGCCGCTGGGCAGACTGGACGCAGAAGCAGTAGGCAGGGATTAGTAGGTAGGGGTCAGGGAGCAGTAGACAGGGATTAGGGCGGCATTAAGGTTTCGCCTTTCCCCGCCTCCCGCCCACTAGCCACTGATTACTAACCAAGGAGGTTTACAAATGTCCGACATCAATGACTCAAATTACGTTTCCGACGACAAATCCGCGGATATCAGCAAAGTTATCCTGAGCGAAGTAAACGAGGCGGCGGTCTGTTGTGTTTCCACTCTTGCCGGCGACCATATCAAAAATCGAATGATGCACTTCGCGGTCACTCCGGATTTCAGGTTTTATCTCACATCAATGAAAGACGATCCCAAGACGAAGCAACTCGCGTTGTGTCCGCGTATTTCAATATTGGCGCACATTGCCGGCGGCGGTTTTACCGAAGCAAAGGAAATGGAAGTCGCCGGCCGCGGCGAAATCATCGAAGATGAAAACGGCAGACGGAAAGCCATCGGACTGCTGATGGACCGTTCTCCTGTGGTGGCCCAAATGGCGCAGTACGGGAAACTCGGACTTCTTTCTTTTATAGAGGTCGTGCCGCAAAGCATAAAGTTCCGCAGGGTAAAGGACATTTTGCAGGGAATCAAGCCGACCATCATCGACTTCGGCCGGACGACATCGGCCATCGGCGACGACATGGCGCGCCTCCGCCGCAAAATAGGCGCGTGGGTCGCTGAGACAAGATACCCTTTCCTAATGGTTACCGCCATTCCCGTCGTTCTGGGCGCGTCCGTCGCATGGATGAGGCAGGGTATTTTCAAACCGTTATATTTTATTTTGACGCTGGCCGGAGCCGCTTGTCTGCATCTGGGCGCCAACATAATCAACGATTATTTCGACCATAAGTCCGGCAATGACGAGGCGAACACCCAATTCGTCCGGCCCTTTTCCGGCGGTTCGCGGGTCATTCAAAACGGACTGCTGACGCCTTTGGAAGTCCTTGCCGGAGCGGCGGCGTTTTTCGCGCTTGGCTCGGCGATAGGGATTTTTCTGACGTATAAAATCGGCTGGCCTATCCTTATCTTGGGAATAATCGGCGTCGTTTCCGGTGTCTTTTACACCGCGCCGGTTTTAAGTTGGGCCAAAAGGGGCATAGGCGAATCGCTCGTCGGCGTTAACTTCGGGGTATTGGTCGCTTTGGG
>JASEHK010000197.1 GCA_030018875.1 Endomicrobiia bacterium
GGAATTATTACGAACACATAATCCGCGACGAGAATAAACTTGCAAAAATCAGGGATTACATCGCGCGTAACCCTGAAAAAGAGATTAATGACTGGGAAGCGATAGAAAACTAATAACGATAAGGAGAAATTATGCTCACCTTACTGTGCAACGGAACAGTAATAACCCCGACGGAAGTAATCGAAAACGGCGGAGTACTTTTTGAGGACGGAATAATAAAAGACATCGGCAAAACCGACGACGTGAGGTCGAAGGTATTCAAAACATCCGGCGATAAAATCAACTTAAAAATCATAGATGCTAAGAAAAAAATAATCCTTCCGGGATTTATCAACACCCATCACCACCTGTATTCCACCTTCGCGCGAGGGATGTACATCCCCGGCGAACCGGCGAAAAACTTCGTCGAGGTGCTCGAAAAACTTTGGTGGAAACTCGACAGAATACTTACCGAAGACGACATCTATTATTCGTCGCTCATACCGCTTATCGAATGCGTCAAGAACGGCACGACGACAATCATAGACCACCACGAATCGCAGGGACTTCAGGTGGGCTCCCTCGACCCCATTCAAAAAGCGGTCGAAGAAATAGGAATCCGCGCGTGCCTTTGCTTCGGCACGTCGGATAGATACAATAAAGGCAAAGAGGGCTTGAAAGAAAACGAAAGGTTTCTGGCCAAAATCGCAAAAAATAAATCCGATAAAATCGCCGGCATGGTGGGGCTTCACGCGGCTTTTACCGTCAACGACGACACCCTCGACTCGCACGCGGCTCTCGCGAAAAAATACGATGTCGGGCTTCACATACATTGCGCCGAGGACATCGCCGACGAGAACGACTCCGTCAAAAAATACGGCATCCGCGTCGTCGAGCGGCTTCAAAAACACGGAGCGCTCGGCCACAAAACCGCGCTCGTTCACTGCATCCACATAGACGAAAAAGAGATGGGCATTATCAAAGAGACGGACACGCTCGCCGTCCACAATCCGGAAAGCAACATGAACAACGCCGTCGGCTGCGCGGATGTTCTGACGATGCTCAAAAAAGGCATCACCGTGGGGCTTGGCACCGACGGTATGTCGTCGGATATGCTCTCCCAGATGAGGTGCGCGTATCTTATCCACAGGCATAACAAAAAAGATCCCCGTGTGGCTTTTGTCGAGGCGCCGACGATGCTTCTTGATAATAACGTAAAAATCGCAGAGCGTGTGTTCGGCAAAAAAATAGGAAAGATGGAAGTGGGAGCGGCGGCTGACTTTGTCGTTCTCGACTACACTCCCCCGACCCCGTTGACGAAGGACAACTTCCTCGGCCATTTGATTTTCGGAATGGTGGACTCGACGGTGGACACGGTCATCGCCGGCGGAAAAACCCTGATGAAAGACAAAAAACTCGAAGGCATAAACGAGGAACTCATTTGCGAGAAGTCAAGAGCGCTCTCCAAAAAATTCTGGGAGAGAATCGTCAAAGAATCCTAATGTCATTGCGAACCCCGACTTGTCGGGGTGAAGCAATCTGACCGCACTGTTTGTGAGATTGCTTCGTCGTTCATCAAGTTCAAGAACTTGATGACTCCTCGCAATGACAACCTTGCGTTTTAATTTTTGTTTCCGGATATATATCGGCCAGAACGGAGGTCTTATATGGCTAAGTTCAACCCGTGGGAAATGGCGTGCAGTCAGCTGGATACGGTGGCTCAGAAAATCGGTCTTGACAAAAACATTCACGCCAAACTCCGTCGCTGCAAACGGGCGCTGATTGTTTCGATTCCGATAAGAATGGACAACGGTTCCGTCGAGGTTTTCGAGGGTTATCGCGTGCAGCACAATTTGGAGCGCGGCCCGGCGAAAGGCGGCATAAGATATCATCCCGACGTGTCGCTCGACGAAGTTAAGGCTCTGGCGATGTGGATGACGTGGAAGTGCGCCGTCGTCGGCATCCCTTACGGCGGAGCGAAAGGCGGCGTCGTCTGCGACCCGTCGAAGATGTCAATTTACGAAATAGAAAAACTCACCCGCCGTTTCACTTCCGAGATTTCCATAATCATCGGCCCGGAAAAAGATATTCCCGCGCCCGATGTCAACACCAACCCGCAGATTATGGCGTGGATAATGGACACATACTCAATGAATATCGGGTATTCCGCGCCCGGCGTAGTCACGGGAAAGCCCATAGAGATCGGCGGTAGCGAAGGGCGTCTGACGGCGACGGGGCGGGGCGCGATGTTCGTCATAGATGAGGCGCTGAAATACAAAAAAATTAAGCCGTCCGATTGCACGGTTTCCGTGCAAGGTTTCGGCAATGTCGGAAGCGCGACGGCGCAATTCCTGCGCGAACTCGGATGTAAAGTCATCGGAGTTACGGATGTCTCCGGCGGGCTGTTCAATAAAAAAGGCATAGATATACCGAAACTCCTGGAATACGTTAAGAGTAGCCCCGCCAAAAGTATTAAGGGTTTCTCCGACGGAGATTTTGTTTCGGGTATAGAAAAGGCAAACGAGGAACTCTTCAACTTGGAGGTTGATATCCTCGCGCCCTGCGCTCTTGAAAATCAGATAACCAGCCGCAACGCCGCGAAGATAAAAGCTAAAATCATCGCCGAGGGCGCTAACGGCCCCACGACACCCAACGCCGACAAGATACTGCACGATAACGGCGTTATGGTGCTGCCTGATATTCTAACCAATGCCGGCGGCGTTACGGTGTCGTATTTCGAGTGGGTGCAGGATTTGCAGTCGCACTTCTGGCGTCCGGAAGGCATAGACAAGGAACTTAAACGAATAATGACCAAAAGCTTTGCCGACGTCCTCGCTATCGCCGAGAAAGAAAAGTGTGATATGCGTTTAGCGGCATATATTCTGGCGGTAAGCCGCGTCGCCACCGCGGTGAAATTGAGAGGAGTTTATCCATAAATAGAAGTGAAAGAGTGAAAAAGTAGCAAAGTGAAAAAGTGAAAGGGTGAAAAGGTGAAAGAGTGACAAGGTGAAAAAGTGAAAG
>JASEHK010000198.1:0-2155 GCA_030018875.1 Endomicrobiia bacterium
CCCGACGACAGGGACGGACGCGCGCGGGAGTTTTGAGAGAAAATCCACGGCATGCGAAGACGCGCCCAAAGCGAGCGCGGCCGCATATCCGGCCACCGAAGCGGCCGGCTCAAATATCAAATCGAGCATCAACGCCGCCAGGCCCGCCGCCAGAGATGCCCCGGCCGCCGGCACGACTATGAGGTTGGCTATAAATGCCACCGTCGAGAAGCGACCGAAATAATGCGAGACGATGGGCGTCGTGAACAGCTGGGCCGAGAAGGACATCCACAAAATCCCCAATGTCCATGCCGCGACGCGGTTCATCCCCCCGAAAAGAGACCGCGCGTATTTTGAAAAATGGATTATGCCGAAGGTCGCCGCGTAAGACAGCTGAAAGCCAGGAGAAAATAAATCCGACGGATTCAGGGAAAGTGTGATTACCGAAGCCAGACCGATGGCTTGATACGAGTCGTATCCTCTGCCTGCGGTCGCGGAGATTATGAGCGATGTCGCCATTGCCGCGGCGCGGACTACCGGCGTGGTGCCGCCGGCGGCCGCGGCGTACAGCCAGATGAACGGAAGAGCCAGAGCGCCGGCGGTTTTTTTGGAGACGCCGCCGAGACGGAAAATAAACCAGAATATAGCCGCCACGTAGCCCACGTGGAGTCCCGAAATCACCAGAACGTGCGCCACGCCGGCTATGGCAAAGTTTTCTCTTAGTACCGCGAAACGCTCTTCGGATTCCTCGTTGCCGGCCTCGACCTCCGAGGAGCCTATCAGCATTCGCAAAAGGAGGGACGCTTCGTCGCGGCCCGGGACATACTTGCCGACGGCTCTGATTGTCGCGGCGCGCACGGCGGCGGACAGGCGGTCGAGCGCGCCGGCGGGCGCGGCAATAGATACTTCTCGCGCGCGAAAAGTTCGCCGGATTCCGCGTGTCAGAAGGTATCCGGAGTAATCGAATTCGCCGGGGTTTCGAGCGCGTCGCGGCGCGCGGAAGCGGCCGCGCAATCGGACTATCAGGCCTTTGGCCAGAGGCGAAGGCGCGGCGGTTCCCGACGGGACGTCGGGGTCGGCGAAGACGGCTATTTTTTCACCGGTCGGTGTTTTAAGCGCGAAACGGAGCGTCCCGCGCCGCGTTTGCGGCCAGTCCGCGATGACGCCTTCTGTCTCAATCAAATTAAGCTCGGTCAAATCAGGGTGGCCGGTGTTTGGGGATGTCGGGTTGTGCGCGGAACTTGCAGATTTTTTGGAGAGATCCGTTGTCGTTAAGTTTTTGGCGGCAGTAGAAGTCGCCGAATATGATGAATAAGGAGGCGGCGCAGGAGACGGAGGAACGATTCTTTCGAGGCCTTTTGCAGCGATGAATATTATCTGAACTACGGCCGCCCAAAAAAAAGGCCGCGCGCGGAAGGCGCGGTATATTTTTATATGGGGCGGGTCGTTCTTGTCGCTCACTGCGAGACTTTAATATCGTCCGCGAAAAATCTGGCGCCTTCGGAGCGCGAATATCCGGAAACGCTCAAAGTCATCACCGAATTCGATGAAGGTGTTCCCGATAGCGTGAGTTTTTCCCAGCCCGAAAAGGCCGCCGCCGTGGCCGATGCCGATGAGTTGACTCCGTGGCCCGTAAGTATGACCGACGGTTTTTGCGCCGTGTCGCCGTATTCGGGCGCAAGGCGTATGTATATGTCAACGGTAACAGGCGCGCCGCCAAGCGCGGGGACTTCCCAATCCCAAAAGGCATCCTCGTTGAATCCAAAAGCGGAATCGCCGCTCCGTTTTACGGCGATTGAGCGGAAGTATTCCGGCTCGAAGCCGTACTGCTCGAATCCGTCCGAGAGTTCGTAGCCGGCTTGAGTTTTTTCGACGGCGCATGGCGCGCCGGCCGAGTGCATCGCGCCGTATCCGCGTACGACGGAATCCCGCAGATGTCTCGCCCCCGCCGCGCCGCCGGCTTGCGAAACTTCGACGGAAAAGCCGCCGCCGGACATAACATTGGCCGTCAAAGTCCGGCCTCTGCAAACAAATAAGACCGATACACACGACACTGCGACCAGCACAATTTTTACGTGTAGATACTTTTTGGATATCGTCGGACAGAATGACGGCATAAATCCCCCCCATTTATGAGTTCGTCGTCGGTGCGCATTCAATTTTTAATGAATACGCA
>JASEHK010000198.1:2165-2983 GCA_030018875.1 Endomicrobiia bacterium
TGGCAAAATGTACCATAGACCGTCCCCGACTACAAATGATCTTTTTTAAATATCAAATTTATAGAGTTCGATATACGCAGATGTTGCGGAATATTCGGGTCGTATCTGCCCTCGATTCCTTCATCCTCGACAGACGATTTGTGAATTAAATCATATCCATTTTCCGAAAATATTTCCATGATCTCCTTTGTGTTAATAAATATGCAATAAGTGGTATACCCGTGTATATTTTGACTGCTTATCCAGGTATCGACATCTCCGGCATAAAGTCTTGTCAGTATCACGTATTTTGGCCCGTACAGAATCAGATTATTCAATACGGAACGATAGTCAGGTATGTACTGGAGGGATACATTAATATATAAAACATCGATTTTGATTTTTTCTATCGCGGGAATTGTTTCGTGAAAAAAGATGTGGAATGTGTTTTTTGAGTTTGCGGCATATTTTTTACCTATTTCAAAGATCCGTGGGTTATTGTCTACAACGTGCCATTGGACACCGGATGGGTTGGCTAAATACGGAAATATTTTGAAATACACAAACCCCGTGCCGCCGCCGAAATCCATAATGCTGCAATTTGATTTTATAGGAAAAGTGTTTATTATCAAATTTGGCAGAACGGGATAGCCCGCAAGATCGGGCAGATTAGCTTCGCCGGCGTTAAAACAATTGTTCATTAGGTCGGAGAGTTTTTTTTTCGATAATTCTATCCAAGGCTCGCGTATCCATGGGTTTTGGTTTTTTACTCCCTCGACATTATTGTATATGCCGGAAAATAAAGCGGGGCGCCCTCGCGCAATTTTTTTGTACGCCGA
>JASEHK010000199.1 GCA_030018875.1 Endomicrobiia bacterium
CCCACGGCCTCTATGTCGGCGGTGATGTAAAGGAGTTCTATCTGCTCTTTGGCCTGTTCCGGGTTTAATGCCTGCTGGCCTATCCTGGTCAGATAAGGCACTGTCGCGTTATGCAGAATGTCCACGCGGATGTCCTTAAGAGACACCGTGTCGCAGAGTCGCAACGCTCGACTGTCGAAAACGTTCAGTGTGTCCATGAGCATTTCTATGACTATCTCGCCTTCGCGGGCTATTTCCTTTCGCGCCTGAACCAAAGCCAGGTCGGGCGTTGCGATGAGATTTTCGTCGAGGTAAATCGGCCCGAAGGGTTTTTCTTCCTCTTTCGACGGAAGAATCATGTTCATAAACTTATAAGCCGCTCCCAAAATGGGCAGGAGCCATATCGCGTTGAAAACGGCGGTAAGTGTGTGCGCCATCGCTATCTGCCTCGTAACGTCCGTCGTGCCTAAAAATGTCAGCGTGAACCATTCCACAAAATAAATCCATGCCGGAGCGCCTTTGTATCTTATTATCGTCAGGAACGGAAAAATCAGCGACACGCCGGCGGCCTGGTGAAACACATGGAAGAACGCGACGCGCTTGCCCTCTCTGCCACGGCCGATTGAGCCGAGTATTGCCGTGATGCACGTTCCCATCATTGCGCCGAGATTAAGCGGAATGGCTTGCCTTAAAGTGACGGTGCCGGACAGCGCCAGCGATATTACGATACCGGTGGTCGCTCCGCTCGACTGAATGACAAGTGTAAAGGCCAGTCCGACGAGAATTCCCACTATCGGATTGGCGACGCGCTCCATCAGTTCGAGAAACGGCTGATAGGTTTTCAGGGGCGACATAGAGTCGGACATTATCTTCATACCGATAAATAGGACGCCGAAACTCAGTATGATGTCGCCGACTTGTTTTATTTTTTTGGATTTACTGAGGAATGATATGAAAAAGCCGGCGCCCGCGATAATCGCGGCGAAATCCGATACCTTAAAAGCCACGAGCTGAGCCAAAAGCGTGGAGCCTATTTCGGCGCCGACGGTAACGGCCATTGATTGGTAGAAAGTCATCAGGCCGACGCTGACTAAACTGACTTCAAGCACTGTCGTTGCCGACGAGGATTGGTTTATGCCCGTCACGACAAGCCCCGTCATCAGGCCTTTGAGCGGATTGTTCGTCAGCATTATCAGAAGATTTTTGAGTTTGTTGCCGGCGACTTTCTGAAGGGAATCGTTGAGGAAAAACATTCCGAAAAGGAATACGCCCAAACCGCCGAGCACGCCGAGAGCGACCATAACGAGCCATCCGCCTTTCAGGGCGGTCAGTTCGAAGGCGGCGGGAGAGGATGTTTTATCGTCGAGAGAGGCCGTCACGGCGTATTGCCCCGGCTTAGGTTCGCCGAAGATTATGACGATGGAGGCCAGGCCGTCATGGTCTGTAAAAACACTCGCGGCGGAAAGCGAGGCCTTTTGCCCTTTCTTATAATGCTGCCCTGGCTCCTGAGCGACATAAAAACGCACGCGGGTTTTGGCTATAGGCTTGCCGGCGTCTGAAACCACGCGCGCCACCAAAGGCTCCGGGCACTTTTCTCCGACCACGCCCGTCTGTTTGTTGCCGGAAAACACCTCTATCTTCGCCGCGAAAACTTGCGCGGAAAAAACGGCGGCCAAACAGAGAGCTAAAAATACTTTCTTCTTCATGCTCATGTCTCCTATATAAAGAAGTAGGCAGGGATTAGTAGGCAGGGAACAGGGTTATGAACTGGACTCGATATAGGTTTTTCCCTACCCCCCTATCTACTATCTACCATCTACTATCTACTGTCTTCTATCTACTGTCTTCTATCTACTGTCTTCTATCTACTGTCTTCTTATTTTCGCGGCGTACTCCCTGTAAAAGACCGCGCGCTCTTTCTCGTCGGGGATTTCGCGGCGCGGCACGAAAACCACGTTGCCGCCCTTGGGCTCGTCGAAGGACTGCTCGATGAAAAGTTTTACTATCGCGGCAGGCACGGAATAAAGGATGTCGTAAGGGTCCTGCGATTTTTTCCCCTCGGATATCTCTTTGGTCCGCGCGAGTGTGCGTTGATAATTATTCTTTATCAAATCCATTATCTTAGCGACATTCGGCGAAAGTTTCGCAAAATCAACGGCGTCTATGTGGGTTGCCCATAGATTTATTTCTTTAAGTTCCGAGAGTTCCCCGTCGTTGAGACGCACGGGCGGCTCGAAGTAAACGAGTTTTATTTTATACGGGATACCGGCATAGAGCGGGTCGCGGTTCTCCATCGTTATCGGAGAACGATACTCCATATCGGTATTGACGCCGTTGTAAAAAACGCTCATCCCCTTGGCCAAATAAATGTCAGTGAGTTGATTGACGACCCACCACGCCAGAGTGCTCTCCCAAGAGCTGAAACACGGCCCGAACTCTTTGAAAAGAAGATACCGCACATTGTCGCAGGAGAGGTTCACCACGTTCGGAAGCTCGCGATAGAAAGTGGATTTTCCGGTGCCCGCGCCGCCGATTGGCATTACAAGGACGGGATTGACCGAGGCAAGATTTTTTTCGTCCCAGTTCGGATTATTTTTTATCTGATGGGCGATAAAACCCTCCACATGGGCCACGCCTTTTTTGAAGAGTTCGTCGAGATTAAAACCCGTGATGCCGGCGACTATCACTGCAAGGAAAGTATTGACCACGGCATACGGGCTCAAGGCGAATTGATTGGAGTATTTCTTCATTTCTTCGACGGCGCGCTCGAAGTCGGGTTTGTTTTTTATCTGAAAAGCGCCTTTCGCGGCGTTGACGGCGAAGACCGGGGAATTATAGATGTTCTTCGCCATTTTGAGATTTTCAAGCGGGTCTCCCGCCTCAAGCGATGCGGCAAGGATGTCGTGCAGACATACGTAAACGTCCTTGCCGAACAGTATTGACTTGTCATCCTTGATGACGGCCTCAAGTTTGGCG
>JASEHK010000019.1 GCA_030018875.1 Endomicrobiia bacterium
TGCTCTTGAATCGAGGAGCGTGAGTACACGAAGAAAGGCGTGCCGACCCGTCGCGCGATGTAGATTAATGACAAATCCTCGACGCAAAGCTGATTATTTTTGTATCGGAAATGATTCATTTTTATTGATGCTCCGTATTCTAAAAAACGTGGCAACTTTGGAAATCAAAAATCCTCTCTGTGCCCCCCTTTGAAAAGGGGTAATATTCCCCTCTTTGAAAAAGAGAGATCAGGGGAGATTTTACGTTTGTATCAAAAACTCTCGGCTATCAATGCCTTTATTTCTTCGATAGGAACTTTCATAAAAACCGCCCGACCTATCGAAGAAGGCAGAAAAAGCGAGATGCGGCCGGAGCGGATTTTTTTATCGGCCGATATGGCCTGAACTATGGCGCGGGACGTTACGCCCGACGGCGGAGACGTCGGCAGACCGAGGGCCGCCAAAAGATTGCGCACCCTATCGGTGTCTTTGAACCCACACAGACGCTCGGCGAGGAAACATTCTTTCAAGACCCCGAGAGCCACGGCCTCGCCGTGGGACACATTCTTGTAAGCGGCGGCTTTTTCAAGCGCGTGCGCGTAAGTGTGTCCGAAGTTGAGTATCTCTCTTAAACCTTTCGTTTCACGTTCGTCTTTTTCGACGACGGCGGCCTTTGCGCGCAGGCATCTTTCGATTATAAACCGCCATTTCGGACGCGAGTTCGCGGAGTTTTCGAGATATTCGAAGAGCCTTTTATCGGATATGACGCCGTATTTCACGACCTCGCCGAGCCCGTTTTTGATTTCTTGGGCGGGCAAAGTTTTAAGGAACTCCTCGCAAACATAAATAAACTCCGGCTGATAGAAAACTCCGGCGAGGTTCTTGCCCTCTTTTAAATCCACGCCGACCTTTCCTCCGACGGAAGAATCCACCATGGCCAGAAGCGTGGTCGGAATCTGAACATATCTTATGCCGCGATATATTGTCGCGGCCGCAAATCCCGCGATGTCCCCGACCACTCCGCCGCCGAGAGCCGCTATAACCGAGCCGCGGTCGAGTCCCGAGGCGACGCACCGCGAATAAATAGTCTCGAGCGCGCGCAGGTTTTTGGACTTTTCACCGGCTGGAATTTCGGCCAACGAAACGGCGATGCCTTTAGCGCGCAGGGATTTGGCTAATCCGTCGCCGTAGATTTTCCGAATGGCCGGATTCGTGACGACGAGAACTTTTTCCGACAGAGCGAAAGCCTCAAGCGCCCGAGCGAACTTGCCGAAGGACTTGCCCATCACGACAGGTATTTTTTTGTGAGCCAAGTTTACCGTAAAGGTCTTCTTTATCGCGAATGTCTTTGTCATTATTTATATCCGCGCGCTTCAAGATACGCGATTATCCTCTCGGCGATATCGTCGGGCGACATTATGCTTGTGTCAACGCGAAAGTCGCAATCGGCGTAAAACCGTTCGCGTTCGGCGAGAAGTTTTCTTATCTTTGTCTGCGCGTCGGTTTGTTCAAGAAGGGGTCGGTCGTCGGAGTTTTTCAGGCGCTCGAAAATCTTCTCCGGACGGGAATCGAGATTTATTATTATACCATTCTTTCGCAAGGCCTCGACGGATTCTCGTCGGAGAACGGCGCCGCCGCCCGTGGAAATTACCTTGCCGTCGAACGCCGCGACGGCGAGCACGACCTCGCGCTCCATCTCGCGGAAGGCGGGTTCGCCGCTATCGGAAAATATCTCGGAGATGGTCTTGCCGGCTCTTCGCTCCACCATCTCATCCGTGTCGAAGAACTCTTTTTTGAGTTTTTCGGCAAGAATGCGTCCGACGGCGGTCTTGCCCGCGCCCATAAATCCTGTCAGCACTACGTTCATTTCTTTTTATCGGCCGAGGCTTTGAAATTTTCGGTAAACTCCGCCACGCTGTCGCCGCCAAACTTGTCTCTGACGGCAACCGCCAGAACGTAGGCCGTCATGGCCTCGCCCACGACCGCGGCGGCGGGAACCGCGCAGACGTCGCTTCTTACGGGCGCAGCGCTCGATGGTTTTTTCGTGGAGATGTCTACGGAAGCAAGCGGTTTTGCCAGTGACGGTATGGGTTTCATGGCGCAGCGGATTTTTATGTCCTGACCGTTGGTCGTTCCGCCTTCGAGGCCGCCGGCGTTATTGGTTTTGCGCGTGTAGCCGACGGACTTCGAGTAAAATATTTCGTCGTGCACTTTGGAGCCCGGTAGCGAGGCCGCCTGAAATCCCGCGCCGATTTCCACTCCCTTTATCGCCTGAACGGACATAAGCGCGGCGGCCAGACGCGCGTCGAGCCTTTCTTTCCACGACACATAGCTTCCCAGTCCGACGGGCGAGCCGACCGCCGCGACGGCGAAAACTCCGCCGAGCGTATCGCCGGTCTTTCTGGCGACGTCTATGGCGGCGGCCATTTTGGCGGACGCCGCGACGTCGGGTGAACTCACTGGCGACGATTTGGCGGCGGCGAATACCTTCGCGGCGGCAAGGGGCGGAATATCGGCCTTGACGCCGCCGATTTCCTCAACCCAGGAATATATCGCTATGCCGGCAAGAGCCAGGTATTTTTTGAAAAAAGCTCCCGCGACGACGCGCGAGGCGGTCTCGCGCGCGCTGGAACGCTCCAAAACATCGGTTATGTCGTCGAAACGATATTTCAGGAGTCCGGCGAGGTCGGCGTGGCCGGGACGGGGACGCAGAATCTTCAAGGCCGCATCGGCGGATTTTTTGTCAACGGAAAGCAGCCGCCGGTTGTTCTCCCAGTCGCGGTTTTTCACGAGAACGCACACCGGCGAGCCGATGGTTTTTCCCCACCGCACTCCCGATACAATCTCCGCCGTATCTTTTTCAACGGTCATCCGCGCGCCTCGCCCGTATCCGGATTGTCTTCTGGAAAGTTCCGCGTCTAAATCTTCCGTGGATATTTCAAGCCCGGCGGGAAGGCCCTCAATTATGACACCCACGACCTTACCGTGTGATTCTCCGAAAGTTGCGAAATCAATAGTCATAATCGTTGCCCTCTTTAATTTTGCGGAAAGCCCGCGCCTTTAATCTGTTATGGCAATAATTTTCCTCACCACTTGCCGGAGGGCAGGCGAGCCTGCCCCTACGTTTAGGGGTGCGCTCTGCAAGTGTCATCGCCTCGTCGCACTGACAAAATCCCGCCCCTACGCGTAGGGGTGCGCTTGCTCACCCTCCGGGGTGAAGAGGTATATCACTCTTTGCGTCCGGCCGCCGAAGAGTTCCCTCTCAAAATCCCGACGGCCTCCGAAAGAGTCTCCGCCGGACGGATCTTTATTTTTTTGGGAAGTGAGGCGCGCGAAAGTCCGCTTTTGGGGACGACGGCTTCCTCGAAGCCCATCGCTTCCGCCTCTTTGAGACGATCACCGAGGCGCGAAACCGCGCGAAGTTCCCCGGAAAGTCCCACCTCTCCGACGGCAATCGTATGCTCGCTAACCACAAAGTCCGAGGATGCCGATGCTATGGACACGGCGGCGGCAAGGTCTTCGGCGGTGTCTCTTAGTTTAAGCCCGCCGGCGACATTTATATAAACGTCCTGAAACTCAAGATGAAATCCGCACCTGCGCTCGAGCACCGCTATAAGCATCACCATTCGGTTATAGTCTATACCGTTGGCCTGACGACGGGGAACGCCGTAGTTGGCTTTCGTTACGAGCGATTGTATTTCGACAAGAATCGGGCGAGTGCCCTCGACGGAAACCGTGACCACGGAGCCGGACGCGGGAGTGGAACCGCGTTCCCTTAAAAAAAGCGCCGAAGGGTTCGAGACTCCCTCGAGACCCGTTGCCTTCATTTCGAAAACGCCTATCTCCGCCGCCGGCCCGAAGCGGTTTTTGTTGACTCTCAAAATTCTATAAATCTGTTGCTTTTCCGACTCAAAATAAAGCACCGTGTCCACGATGTGTTCTAAAACTCTCGGCCCCGCGAGGTCGCCTTCCTTTGTAACGTGCCCGAGAATAAATACTGATATCCGTCGGGACTTGGCGAGCTTGAGCATCTCCGCGGCGCATTCTCGAACCTGCGATACCGTGCCGGGCGCGCCGGTTAAATCGGGGCGATATACCGTCTGTATGGAATCAAGCACCACGTGTCTTGGGGATACGCGCTCGATGGTCTCAAGGATGTTTTCAAGGTTGGTCTCGCATAAAACATATATGCCGGATTTGACGGCTCCCAGACGCTCTGCCCGGTTCTTGATTTGACCCGGAGACTCTTCGCCGGAAACGTAAAGCACGGGATTTTCCGCCGACGCAAGCGCCGCGGATACCTCGAGCATCAGTGTGGATTTGCCTATTCCGGGTGGGCCC
This sequence comes from Endomicrobiia bacterium, assembly GCA_030018875.1. Taxonomy (GTDB): domain Bacteria; phylum Elusimicrobiota; class Endomicrobiia; order PHAN01; family PHAN01; genus PHAN01. The sequence continues at coordinate 4,321 of JASEHK010000019.1, forward strand.
CCGAGCAGTATGAGACTCCCGTCAACTACGCCGCCGCCGAGTATCCTGTCGAACTCGCCTATCCCGGTCGGAGTGCGCGCAAAACTGTCGGACGAAACTTTATCAAGCTCAGAGACCTCGGTGGAAAAATCGGTCAGCGCCCGTCGGACGGGTTGGGTCTTTTGGGCGAGGAGTTCCTCGTCGAAAGAGTTCCATTTGCCGCACTCGGAGCACCGGCCCAGCCATTTGGACGAGGCGAAGCCGCACTCGCGGCAGCGGAAAATATTTTTGGTTTTCATTTTTTCGAGGGAAGATGGCAAAAAAATAAATTCGACGGCAGGCGGCTGAATTATCAGGGGCGAGCCAGCCCCACCAGTCCCAAAAGGTATCCGATATCGTTGTCTTTGACAAAAAGGTTCACGTAAACGTTCGTATTCCGTTCGTGCGCGATGTCCTCGACCTGAGCGCCCAGCGTCACGAATTTGTAAATATTGACTCTGCCGCCGACGTCAACGTTGGCGGCGACAACGGGTTTTTTGCGGAAGAAGTCGGAGGCTTCTGCGTATATTTCAAACTTGTTCCACGGATTCCCCTTATAGAACGGCCTTAGTGTGAATCCGCCGCCTCCCTTGTTCTTTACGACACCGGCATAAATACTTCCGTAGGGCTTGATTCTGCCGACGTGGAAATTCAGCGTGTTTCTTTCTTCGGGGTCGAAGTCCGTGCGCTTGTCGCCGAGGTTCCTGCCGCCGAAATAATAGTACTTCTCAGGCGACGGAGAAACTCTTAAGCCGACATCGGGCTTATAGAGGTCGTACTTGGTGTCGTAGCGAAGCGAGAAGTTCCAGTGAGTGTCTATCACGGAGATTCTGCGCAAAACTCTCTTGGCTTCGTCGGCGGTTTCCCTGATGGATGTGACCGCGCCTTTGAGTTCCTCGCCCATTTCTTTGTCTTTGAGAACCTTCCCCGCCATTCCCTCGCCGGCCTCGACCGACGAGACTATGCTGTCGAGTTTCTCGGAAATGCTTTTGAGATGGACGATAGTGGCCTTGATGTCGGACTTGCCGTCTCCTATTATTTCGTCGAGATTGGCGGAAATAGAATCCACGCGCTCGGTTATGGAGTGTACGTTGGAGACTATTTCAACTACCTTTTGCTCCTGCAAATGAACGGCCGCGCGCAGGGTCTCCGTGATATCTTTTATATTAGCCACGGCCTCGGAAAGATTCTGGCCCAGCGATTTGCCGTCGGTAGGTTTAAGAGAATCCGTCAGAGCCTCTATGCTTTCAAGGGCGCTCGTGAGCATTTTATCGAGTGAAACAGGGTCTATGCCGCGCAAAGCGTGCCCGTTCCGAACGACAGGTCTGGAAGGCGACCCAGTGGTAATCTCCAGATATTTCGTGCCGATTATACCCGTGGCGATTATGCGAGCCTGCGTGTCGTCGTGAATGTTAACCGATTTTCTTATCCAGACTCTGAGCTTGGCCTTGCCGTCTTCCAGAGTGATGCCCTTGACATTTCCGACGGTAACGCCGGCTATCTTTGCAGGGGCATTGTCCGGAAGGCCCGCCGTGTCGGAAAAAACTATATGGATATAGTACCCGCGGCGAAAGGAAAAATCCCCCAGTACCGTTATAACCGTAACGAAAGCCGCGACCGCAACCAACAGGAATAATCCGAGCTTAGTTTCCTTGTTCATTATTTTTGATTATACAATTTTCACACCTTTTCCTCGGTGTGGCCCTCTATGAACTGCCGGACGGTTTCATTGCGGGTGTTTTTTATCTCATCCGGAGAGCCTATTTCGACTATTTTTCCATCGTAAAGCATTGCTATTCGGTTTGAAACCTTGTAGGCCGCGACCATATCGTGAGTCACGACGATGGATGTTATTTTAAGGTTGCGTTGAAGTTTGAGTATCAAATCCGTTATAAGGTCGGCTTTTATCGGGTCGAGCCCCGTCGTCGGCTCGTCGTAAAGTATGTATCTCGGCTCAGTGGCTATGGCTCGGGCCAGACCGACGCGCTTTTTCATTCCGCCGGAGAGTTCCGCGGGTTTCAAATGCTCTATATTTTTCAGTCCGACGTTTTCAAGACACCATCTGACTCTCTGGGAAACTTCGCTTTCGGAAATGTCGGGGCGCAGATTCTTGAGCCCGAACGAGATGTTCTCGGCAACGCTCAGCGAATCGAAGAGCGCGGCGCCCTGAAAAAGAAATCCGAAACTTTTCTGCACTTCCCAGAGCGTGTCGTCTTCAAGGCCGGTTATTCTGTGCTCGTCTACGTATATATCGCCGCCGTCCACCCGAAGCAATCCGACCATGCACTTGAGCAACACGCTCTTTCCGCCGCCGGAGGCGCCTATTATCGTTATGGTCTCTCCGTCGAGAATGTCCAAATCCGTTCCACGCAGAACGTGGTTTGAGTTAAAAGATTTGTGAACGCCGGAGATTTTTATCATTTATCAATGTTTAATGCGCAAACTATTTTGCAAAAACAGTTTTTGATCTATAAATATTTATGCCGTCTATTCATCGCAATGGTCATCTGTTTTCCACGGCTATCTCCGTTCACGATATATTCAACAGTATCGTTCATTAGACATTTGCCTTCTATCCTCGCCTTTGCAATTTCAAAATATTCCTTATTCATTTCAAAACCTATAAAGCTTCTTTTTAACCGTTTTGCAACTGCTCCGGTTGTGCCGCTTCCCATGAACGGATCTAATACAGTTTGCCCTTCCTTGCTCGCGATTAATATAATTCTTTCCAACAGTGTTTCGGGCTTTTCTGTAGGGTGGATTGTCTTATGCCTCTCGGCGTTTATTTCCCAGAGGTTTTTCATTTGCTTGCCGCCATTGATTTGTTTTGCCAGGTCATAATTGAAAAAATATCTTTTTGATTTACTCGCCACCCATATCAGTTCTGTTGCGGGCACAAATCGGTTATTCGAAAGTAACGGAGTCGCATTGCGCTTGAACCAAATAACATCGTTGATAATCCACAGCCCCAATTTTTTAAGGATAACTCCTATCGAAGGATGATTATGAAGTGTTCCACTTATCCAGATTGTTCCGCTATCGGTTAGAACGCGGGCACACTCTTTTACCCAAGTTTCATTGAATAAGTGGATGTCGGCAATTATGTCCCAATCTCCCTTATGAAGTTTTGCCACCTTCCCGTTTTTGGTCGTTAAATGGTTCTCGCCGGAAAGGTTATACGGCGGGTCGGCAAAGATTAAATCAATGGTGCCAGGTTTTAACGATTGCAGCAATTTAAAGCAGTCGCCCTGTTTTAACTCTATTTTAGACATTCACTAATTCCTTTTTGACTTTTAATCTTTGCTTTGCGAGTTCAATATATTCGGCATTTTTCTCGATTCCTATCCATTTTCTTTTCAGTTTTCGTGCGACATAGCCGGTTGTTCCGGTTCCAAAAAAAGGATCCAACACGATATCATTCTCATCTGATGACGCCAAAATAATTAACTCCAAAAGTTTTTCGGGTTTTTGCGTAGGATGCAATGCCCTGCCGCATTCACCCCGTATTCTTTCCTTGCCCTGTACGATAGGCAATTCAATAAAATCCAAAAAATCTCTTAGCTGTTTATTTTGCCCGTCTTTCGTTTTATTGGGGTTAAATCGCTTTACCGCATCATAATTAAAAATCCAGTTTTTACTTTTCACAAACCAGCAGACAAATTCCGTGGAGTGGGTAAAAGTTCTTTTGGTTATATTGGGCATCGCGTTGACTTTATACCAAGTGATAATGTTGTTTAATTTCAATCCTATTTTTTTTGCGGTAAAAATAATTTCAGCAACGCTGTGCTGTGTACACGAAACATATAAACTACCTCCGGGATGTAAGACATGTTTACAGGCGGAAATCCATTTTTCCGTAAAATCAAGATAGTCATTATAGTCGAATGTATCCCATTTTTCATTTACTTTATAGAATGCGCCGCCGGTAGTGTTATTTGCTAAATTCAGCGACGTTCCTGAAAGATTATAAGGCGGGTCGGCAAATATCAATGGGATAGACTGGGGCTCAATCTCATTTTTCATTATTGTGGTACAATCGCCTTTATAAATATGATTTATTTTCATTGTGCTAAAATTTTAGACTTCCAACCTTCTATAACTTCAGGAATTGCCGCGAACCATTCGGAATGTCCATTAACGACACCCGTCTTTAGGACTATTTTCTTGTAGAGATTTTCTATTTCTGTGTGCGCAAACTTTTTACCTTGTCTTATAAGAGTTAAAAGTGTTTCTAATAAAATGGCTAACTGATCCGTGGTCAATGGGATTATTTGTTGCGGACTGCCATTGTAACCATATTTAATTGATGTCCAAAAGTGATAAAGGGTGTCAACATGAATTTTCGGTGCAACAAATAAGCAATAATTGGTTGCGCCGGCATACTTCGTTTCAAAATCTCTTAAATGCCGCATTACGGGCTGACTTTCCCGCACCCATTGGAAATTTGATACATCAAGGGTTACTTCACAGATAGCATTGTAGGACTTATAGTAGCACTCTATATCGGGTTGACCGCCGGAAGCATGACTTATCGGCTCCCCGTTATCATCAACCGGATAATTGGGCTTTATCTTGATTTCGTCGTTAATAATTTTCAATGCTTCCGTGATTATCTTTTCAAACTGCTCCGGAGCAAACTTCTTAATCGTTTTATAGTTTTTTAAATGCCCAATAATGTTTTGGATTTTATCCACGTCGCCCAGCAATGAAATTTTTGTTTGTCTCTCGCGCAATTTAAGATTTATTGTCCTTACAGACGAAATAAAATCATCCAATTGTATTTTCGTGGATTTGCTAAAGTCGGTTTTCAAAATGTTTTGTTCTTCTTTTGAAAGAGGTAATTTGGTTTGTTCGGCAAATTGTGCCGTAGCATTTATAAGCGACTTTGCAATTTCTTTTAAATTACCGATATCCTCGGACGGAAGCGTAGGCATAGCAATATTAGAAATGTACTTTAAGTAATCCTGCTTTGTGCCAAAACGCAAAGATTGCCCGGAAAACTTCTTCAGGATTTGATATATTTCCGTCTTTCTTATCGGCTCTAAATCAATCCTCCAATTACCTCCGAATTCATCTGTCGTCACTCTAAAATACTTCGTCAAACGGAAATAACGCATTATGTTATCTCCGTACTCAAAAAAGTTTTTGATTTGCTCTTCAGTCGGGTCTTTTGTCCGATAAAACTCTTTTGCAAATTCTATTATAAACCTACCTTTGTTGTTTATCCTGCGATATTTAAGAACTTTTTCTACGTATCTATCGATAAGTTCGAAATTTATGAGCGCCGGAACGAACAGAGAAAACTCTGTCTGCGTCAATCCGCTTTTTTCGCTTTTTTCATTGATTTTATTTATCAAGTGCATCGCCGCAATCAGCGGCTGGATATCGAACCCATATTTCGCGGAAAAATCATCGCTCCATGGATTGGGGAATTGAAGTTTCAGTAGTGATTTGAAAAATATATAGCCGATATCATAATCTCCGGCAATAAAACGATTTCCAAGTTCTGTTATGACTATTTTTCCCTCTTTTTCCCGCGCGATGCAAAAACCAAGTTTATTAAGCGGATTAACCGACTGCCTGCCACGCATTGCCGGGTCCTCATACTTTTGAAAGTAAAAAATTTCTTTTGCGGCTTCTAAAGGCATTGTCAATTCCGGGTTGTCGTAGTACTTTTGAAATTTTGCCGGCACATTTGTCGGGAAATAAAATTTCTGCTGTATCAACAAAATTTGATACTTTTTTTGGTTCTCGATAGTGAAAGGTTGCCCTTCCAAAAGTTTCAGCACTTTCAGAAAGTTTCTAATCCTTTCGGGATTCCTGACAGTCGTTGATATGCTCCAAAGTTTCATTATTTCAATCTAACCTATCCCCACCGCCACGAGAAAAGACGAAATAAAATAATCCGATACCAGTATCATCACCATGGAAATCATGACGGCGCTCGTCGTCGTCTTGCCGACTCCCTCCGCTCCGCCTTCGCACGCAAAACCCTTATAGCAGGAAATGGATACTATTATCATGGCGAAAGCCACGGATTTTATCAGCCCGTGCATAAGGTCGCTTATGTCCATCCTGTCCAATATGTCGTTCCAATAAACCGTGGAAGGCACACCCCATTTATAGACGGAAACCAGCAGCCCTCCGAGTACGCCGATGATGTCGGCGGCAAGAGTCAGAATGGGAACCATCGCCAATGTGGCGATAAACCGCGGCACCGCCAGATATTTAACGGGATTGGTGCCCAGTGTATAAAGGGCATCAAGTTGCTCGGTAACTTTCATCGAACCGAGTTCGGCGGCGATGGCCGCTCCCACGCGGCCGGATACGACTATGGAAGTAAGGACGGGGCCGAGTTCTTTTATTATGGAAAAGCCCACGATGGAACCCACGTAAACCGGCTCGTTGAAAATATTCCTGAAAGCCGCGCCGGTCTGAAGCGCCATAACCATTCCGGTAAATATCGAAGTAAGCGCTATCACGGGAAAAGAACGCACGCCGACCTCCAACATCTGCTCGACGACGTTCCTGCGGTCCACGTTTCCCTTGAATATGTAAACAAGTGTGCGCGAAATCATAAGGGCGAGTTCCCCTACGCTCCTGACAACATCCATAAAAGATCTCTGTACGATGGCTATCATATTTTCACCGGCAATGTCATTGCGAGTATCTTGCAAAAGTCGTCATTTCCGTACAAACGGGAACCCAGAAATTTTTGTAACATATTGAAAAGACTGGATTCCCACTCCCCGCCTTCGCGAGGACAAGCTTCGTGGGAATGACAAACCCTTCCCTTTTTATGACTTTTATAAGAGCCTCGCAATGACAACGTTTTTTTTCAGGCGACTTCCACGCGCGGAACCCTCGCGGATATGCCGCAGGTAATTTCGTAATTTATCGTGCCAAGCAAGGCGGCGAGACGCTCGGCGGTTATGCGCCGGTCGTCCTGTCTGCCGATAAGAACCACCTCGTCGCCGACGCAAACTCCGGGAATTGCGGTAACGTCGAACATCGTCATATCCATTGTGACCCGCCCAGCGACTCTGACGACGCGGCCGCGAACAAGAGCCGGCGCAACGCACGAAAGCCCAACTCTGTAGCCGTCGGCGTAACCGACCGGGACCGTGGCTATCAGCGACTCCCGACGGGCGATGAACCTCTGAGCGTAACTGACCGACGAACCGCGGGGTATTTTCTTCAAAAAAACAATGCGGGACTTCCAAGCCAGAGCCGGAGCGACATCAAGTTTTCTCGTCGCGACGGCGGACGGCTGCAGTCCGTAGAGAGCTATGCCGGGACGAACCAAGTCGAAGCCCGCGCGGGGGGAAAAAAATATTCCCGCCGAGTTGGACATCGAGAAATCGGCGCGGGCCAGACGAGGAAACCGCGCGGCGGCATGTTTTATCGAGGAAAATCTTTCGTACTGAAGCCGGGTATAGACGGGATCGAAATCTGCGGAAGCGAAGTGCGAATAAATGCCCGAGCAAACCGTCCGGCGGGAAGACGCGGCGGCTTCAAGCAAAGCGGAGGCCATGTCATATCTGATTCCGATGCGACCCATACCCGTGTCTATTTTGAGATAAAAGGGCAGGAACTTTCCCGTCAGACGGGCGGTTTCTTCAAGACCCTTGAGACCGGAAATGCTTGATATCGTCGGGGTCAGACCGGCGCGGGCGGCGACGGCGAAACTTGAAAAAGGCCACAGCGTTCCAAGAATCAAAACCGGTTTTTTTACGCCGAGGCGCCTTAGATTTATGCCTTCCTCGACGGTGGCCACGCCGAAACCCCGCACGCGACTCTGGAAAATCCGGGACACTATCTCAACGCCATGACCGTAAGCGTCGGCCTTTACCACGGCCAGCACATCCGCGCCGCGGGCATGATGCCGCACAGCGGCAAGGTTGGCGCAAAGGGCCGAGCGGGAAATCTCGGCGACCGTCGGCCTATATATCGGCATGTTTTCTGTCCGGATTATCGAAACGGGCGTATTCTCTCAAGAAACAGGCTTTTATGGTGCCGGTCGGGCCGTTTCTCTGTTTCATTATTATAATCTCGGCGGCGACCTTCTCTTCATCGCTCAAACTTCCCTTGTCGGTTTTGTAATATTCTTCGCGATAAATGCCGGCGACGAGGTCGGCGTCCTGTTCTATGGCGCCCGATTCCCTCAGGTCGGAAAGTTGGGGGCGCTTTTCGCGGCCTTTTTCCTCGGGACGGCGCGAAAGCTGTGAGACCGCTATCACGGGCACATTAAGATCCATGGACAATCTCTTGAGCGAACGGGATATTTCGGCTATCTCCTGTTGGCGCGAATCGCTGCGGGAAGCCGAATGCATCAGTTGAAGGTAATCCACTATTATGAGCGAAAGCTCCTTGCCGCTTCTGTCCAGATTTTTTTTGAGCTTCCGCGCGCGGGATTTAAGCTCCAGGATTTCGCCCGACGATGCGTCGTCTATGTAAAGCGGCGCCTCGCTGATAATCTCGCCGACCGTCGTAAGAACCGGCCATCCTTTCTTTTCGAGGTATCCCTTTTTGGCCTTTTGCATGTCTATGCGCGCGCGGGAGCAAAGCATTCTGAGCATAAGTTCTTCTTTGGACATTTCCAAAGAAAAAATCGCCACGGCCTTCTTCAATTCGATGGCTACATGCTCAGCGATGTTCACCGCAAAAGCCGTCTTGCCCATCGAAGGTCTGCCGGCAATTATCACAAGATTGCCCGGCTGAAGGCCGCAGGTCATTACGTCAAAATCCACTATGCCGGTAGCCAGCCCCGTGACTTCTTTTTTATTCAGAGACGCTTTTTCGAGACGGTCTAATTGGCTCTGCACCAGATCTTTTACGTGGATAAAGTCGGATTTTTTGCGTGCCCGTATATCAAGGACTTCCTGCTCGGATTTGTCGAGTATGTGGTCGGCAGATTCCTCAGACCTGTATGCCCTGTCGGCCAGATCCGTTCCGACGTAGATTATTTTGCGAAGCGTGGATTTTTCTTTTACGACCTGAGCGTAATACTCGACGTTTGCCGAGGTCGTAACCGAGTTGTGGAGGGAGAGAAGAAAGGCCGTCGTTGAGGCCATGTCCGACGAGAGCGTCTTGTCGGTCTTGATATGTTCGGATACTGAGATTATTTCGACGGGATCGTGGCGATTGTATATATCGAGGATGACTTCGAATATCCGGCGGTGATTGTCTATGAAAAAATCGGCCGGCTCAATGTTATGCTCTATGACTTTTTCTATGGCGTCTCGGTCAATGAGCATCGAACCGATGACGGCTTTCTCCGCCTCTGCCGAGTGCGGCGGGAGTCTCAATACTTGTTCGTCGAAGCTTACTTCTTTTCGATTACCCATACTTTTAGGGCTGTCTTTACTTCGGGATGAAGGTGCACCTCGACGGTGTGCGCGCCTGTCTGCTTTATGGGCTCTTTTAAGACAACGGCGTGTTTGGGTAATTCCAGACCGCTCAATTGCTGGGCGAGATTCTCAGTGATCTCGGCGGCAGTCACCGAGCCGAACATCTTACCGCCTTCGCCGACGGCGGCCTCGAGCGTGACGGAAAGCGCCTCGATTTGTTTTGCAACTTCTTCAAGTTTTTTACGCTCCGCCGTCAGGCGCCGGTTTATGATCTTCTCGTGAGCCGCCACGGCCGCGGCTGTCTTCTTGGTTATCTCGATGGCCATCTTCATGGGGAATAGATAATTTCTGGCAAAGCCCGGCGCTATCTTTTTTTTCTGTCCTTTGGATGCGACGCCGGGCACGTCCTTAATGAATATAACTTCCACGGGTTTTCTCCTTGCGTTATTCCTGTGTGTGCGGGCGATACGCCCATGCGAACGATGCGACCCTACACCACAAAAGGCATGCGGGCGAGAATCCTGGCTCTTTTTATCTCTCTGGAAACGGTCCTTTGATGTTTGGCGCACGCGCCCGTCACGAAAGACGGCAGTATCTTGCCTTTGTCGGAAACGAAGTTTCTCAAAACTTCGGGCTTCCTGTAGGTGGGTTCGACCTTATCCTGGCATAACCGGCACTTCCTCTTTCTCAAAAAAGGGCGTCCTCTTCGGGGTCCTCTGCCTCTGGGTATCATTTCTTCTCCTCTCCTTTTATTTCATTTGTCATTGCGCCACCGCTCTCACACCTTGTCATTGCGAGGAGCCCCGACGTTACGTCGGGACGACGAAGCAATGACAGGCGAGAAAAATTGACACGGGCAGTATGCCTCCGACAGGGGCGGTGCGGCCGTTTGGACTGTAATTATGCGCCGCAGACCGACGCGAAGTTTTTTTAGAAAGGAACTTCGTCGGACGAAGCGCTCGGCGCCGGAGCGTCGTCGTCGGAAACGGCCGATTCGGAAACTGCTCCGGGAGCGGCCGTTCTTTCGAGCGTCTGTATTTTGTTTACCACTATTTCAAGCGAGGAACGCTTCTGGCCGTCCTTGGTCTCCCACTTATTCGAGCGAAGAGTCCCTTGGACGATGACAGGAGTGCCTTTTTTAAGGCGCGGTTGCCACCTTTGGGCGTACTCGCCCCAGATAACGGCGGTAACATAAGTTACGTCGTCGTCCCATTCGCCCTGCTTGTTTTTGAAGCGCCGGTTTACCGCCAAAGACATATTGCCGACG